>JBBRCI010000024.1:0-35394 GCA_038204935.1 Sphingobacteriales bacterium
TCGGTACGGAAATAAATTGAAGGTTCTGGCTGATTATTTTGATTTTCCCTGGGAAGAAAATCGGGAGCCTGGATAGACGTTTGAAGAACTTTATTAATTCCTTTTAAAAATCGCTCAAACGATATGGGTTTTAATAGATAATCCACAGCATCCAACTCAAAACCTTCCAGGGCAAATTTTCGGTAAGCCGTTGTAAAAATAATTTTTGGGGGATTTTTAAGGGTTCGCACAAAATCTGTTCCCAGCAATTGTGGCATTTGAATATCCAGAAATATTAAATCGACAGGGTGATGTTGCAAAGTTCCAATAGCTTCTACAGCATTCGTGCATGTAGCACTCAGGTCCAAATCAGAGATTGCTTCAATGTAATTTTTCAATACATCAATGGCGGGCGGTTCATCGTCCACAATCATGCATCTGATTTTTTGAGTAGCAGACATAATCAGAAATCTAAGACGGCTTATCTCATAGCCGCAGAAAGTAAACGGATTTGCTTATGGGAACAGGCCGCGTTTCAGGGCTTTTTACAATCCGTGAATAAATTTAATAATTGTTTCTGTAAAAAACTCATTTTAAGTTGGTTAGTAGACCATCGGCAGTAAATCGGGTACAGACTGGTTATTTCGTCGATGAAATGCAATCATTGGTATTTTGAAGATAAAATCCCCATGATTCTGGTAACCAGATTAAATGATTAATGAAAGATATAACTTGGAAATTTGGAATCATACAGAACCTTATTGCTTAAAACAGCAGGTTCATTTACCATTCTATTTTGTACATATTTCACATTTTTTGTGTAAGAGATTGATTCACAGTTTTTTATTTATGTTTTTTACCTTTATTCAACCTTCTTTTCAACATAATAAGCAGGGAATTTTGTTTCAACAAATAATTAATCCTAAAGTCATGAAAAAGTTAACACGTATCAGCTTCCTAACAGCGATGGCTATGCTATTCCTGTTGTCCGCCTGTAAAGAGGATGTATTGTCTCCAACGGAGAATTCATCTGTTTCTGCGACCGCCGGAGTGACTAAATCCGGCCCTAACTATGACCTGGATGTGGTCCTTCGCGGGGCGGAAGGGGCAAACGGCGAGATTAAATTCCGCCAGCCAAATGATCCTGAAATAGTTATTCATTTGGATACCAGGATATGTGGCTTAACACCAAATACCTCTTATTTACTCCAACGAGCAGTAGATACCAATCTTGATGGTAATTGCACCAGTACCACATGGCTTACACTGGGCAAAGGTCTGACACCACAGGCAATTGTAACAGATAAAAAAGGTAGTGGCAAAGAGAAGCTTTTTCGCGATGTATCAGCCATTCCGCTAGGATCTACTTTTGATATACACTTCCAGGTCATTAACGAACAAACGCAGGCAGTTGTGCTTACAAGCGATTGTTACCAGTATACAATTAGGTAATAGATTCCCTTAATTTAGTGCTGTTGGATAAGTGAGATTGCTAAGCTGACAAAATCCTTGCTAACGAATTAAAGTGAATTAAAGAGCAAATTGAAAGAGATTTTAATTTGCTTTTTTATTAGAATAGATTGTCCCGAGCTTAATCAGGTTAGCTAATGTAGACCAAATACAACTTTCATCGACGAATGGCATTTTCAGAAGTTTAATAGCCATGTATCCACTTTTTTAAGGGGTCAGGCTAATAAAAAAAATGTGCATGAATAGGCCAATTAAATTTGATCTATTATTTCACATTAAAATTAAAGATCATGAAAAAGTTATTTGTTTCCATTTTATGCGGATATCTGTTAATCGCTACCAGCGTATCTGCTCAGAAAAAGTATGATAAAATGCTGCCCGTAGTAACTATAACTGCCAGCAGTTCAAGTGTTGCCGAAAGGGTTAAAAATGCCTTTAGTGAATCCTTTAAAGATGCCCAGAATATGAAATGGTATCAGGCAAATAAAAATTACCTTGTTAAATTTATAATGGAAGATCAGGAACACCAAGCCTTGTATAGAAAAGATGGTAGTCTTATATATCACGTAAGCTATGGATTTGAAAAAGACCTTCCAATGGTTATAAAAAATCAAGTAAATTCTAAATATAAAAATTATAAAATATCAAGAATTTTTAATGTAAATCAGGATAACCGTAATGTTTGGGTTGTTAATTTACAAAGTGAAAAAGATATGATTTTAACCAGAGTAGAGGATGGTGTACTTAATGAAGTGTCCAGGGTTAAAAATATAGGACTGTCAACAGATATGTTATCAAAAACCAACAGCCAACAGCCAAAAAACAGATGAATTGGAAACAAAGGGAGGGAGCCAAATAATAAAAACTTTTTGGTTCCCTTTTATATTATCAAAAATTTAATGCATAATTAGATTTTGCATAAACAGCATCAGGTCTTTTGGGTAAATGCCAAACCATACAATTAATAGGGTAAGTAAACATAGCGTGAAAATATTGGCCTTGTAAAATGCAGGATGCACTTTTCTGATTTTTACTTCTTTCTTTTTATTTCCTGAAAACATCATCGTAATAATGCGCAGATAGTAATATAAACCAATTACACTGCTGAGAATTAATACAATTGAAATTAGCCAGTATCCGGATTGAATGGATGCAGCCAGTATATAAAATTTGCCCATAAATCCTGCGGTTAATGGAATCCCCGCAAGGGAAATTAAAGCCGTGCTGAATACAAAAGCTAAAACGGGTTCCCGCCAGTAAAGCGCTTGATATTGCTGAATATTTTCCGCGTCGCTATCTTTATCAGAAAGAATTGTGACTACAGCAAAAGCCGTTAAAGTTGTAAAAATGTAAGCCAGTAAATAGAAACTTACAGCAAAAAGGCTGAGCGAACTTCCGGGTATAAAGGCGACAAGCAAATACCCTAAATGCGCTATGGATGAATAAGCAAGAATTCTTTTAACATTTTTTTGTTTAAGCGCCAGCAAATTTCCCACCGTCATAGATGCTATCGCAATGAAAACCAGGGTTAATATCAGATTTCTATAACTATATCCGTCTATCGCAATGAAAAAACGATACAAAACCGCAAAAACGCCTCCTTTAGAAGCGGTCGCGATAAAAGCAGTAACCGGGGCGGGAGCTCCCTGATATACATCGGCTGTCCACATATGGAAAGGCACGACTGCTAGTTTAAACCCAATCCCAACCATCATCAAAGAAATACCGGTTGTAAATACGGGCACCGAAACTTCCAATTGCTGTAAATTTTTGGAGATTTCTGTAAAGTCCATGCTTCCGGTTTCCATATAAATCAGAGCCATTCCGAAAAGTAGGAATGCAGATGAAAAAGCAGCCAGAATGAGATATTTAATGCCTGCTTCAATGCTATGATTTCTGCCTCGTAAGTAAGCCATTAAAGCATATAATCCAACCGTTAGAATTTCCAGACCCAGAAAAAGAGAAATAAAATGTTTGCTAACTGCCAGAACGCAGGCTCCTAAAGTGCACAGAAATAACAGCACATAATATTCCTTCGGACTTTCCTCTTTTTCTTCGAAATAGATATAGGATATAATATTCACAACCAGGCTTGAAAATATAATAAGGCCCATTATGAACAAAGAAAATCCATCTACTACAAGCAAGGGTTCCAGAAAATATGGAATTATCTGACGGATATAAAAAAGCGAACTAAAGGCAATCAAAAACAATAGTAAACTGCTCAATTGAACTATCCGGTGACTGAACCGCATAGCGATAATTAGCATAATCAGTACAGATGATGATGCCAGAATCAGTAAAGGTAGTAATGCTAAAAAATCACTTTCTGACATTTTTTATTGGTTTTTTTTTGATTGAAATTGTTTCATGTTTTGTTTTTAATGAACTTGTTTGAGGTGTTTTATCCATTTTTTTAACCGATAAATAATATTGTAATTTGTTGATTGATACCTCGGCAGTTTTAAAAATTACCTGAGGAAAAAATCCCAGCCAGATTATTAGAATTGCCAGCGAACCCATGATCGTCATTTCCCGCCAGTTAAGGTCCTTAATTTTTTGATGGTTGATTTTTGAACCCAGGAAAACTCTTTTCATAATTCGTAATGAGTAAACCGCTGAGAAAATGAGTCCCAATGTTGCAACAACTGTTAGCCATATATTCGCTTTAAAAGCACCTAATAAAATCAGGAATTCTGCAATGAAATTTCCTAACCCGGGTAATCCTAAAGAAGCCATCGCAAAAATCATTGCCATGGCGCCCATTCTTGGCATTTTGGTCCATAAGCCACCCATTTGATCTAAATTACGGGTATGAATGCGTTCTTTTATCATCCCGGCAAGGATAAATAAAGCACCGGTACTAACTGCGTGAGTTAGTAATTGCATAATTACTCCCTGAAAAGCAAGCGTGTTAAACGCAAAAATTCCGAGCATCACAAAACCCATATGACTTACACTTGTGTAGGCAACCAACCTTTTTAAATCGCTTTGAGAATAAGCCAGAACGGCTCCATAAATTATTCCCACCACACCTAAAAGCATAAAAAGAGGTCCATACTCTTTCGCCGCCATGGGGAATAATGGAATAACGAATCTTAATATTCCATAAGCCCCGGTTTTTAAAAGTAAACCTGCCAGAATTAAACTTCCGGCTGTGGGTGCCTCACTGTGCGCATCCGGTAGCCAGGAATGAAAGGGTACGATTGGCAATTTAACAACAAAAGCAATCATAAATCCAAACATCAAGATCGTTTGAATTTTTGCGGGAATGTATGTGCCGATAAGCTCAAAATAATTGAAAGTATAGCTTCCATTGTTTTGACCGTGAATAAAATACAAACCTAAAATTGCCAGGAACATAATCAGCCCGCTGGCCTGGGTGAATATGAAAAATTTGTAAGCTGCATAAACCCTGTTTTCGCTTCCCCAAATCCCGATAAGGAAATACATGGGAATGAGCATAATTTCCCAGAAGAAATAAAATAGAAAAAGGTCCATAGCCATAAATACGCCGCAAATACCTGCTAAAATCCAGAGTAAATTAAAGTGGTAAAAACCTACCTGATATTTCACATCTGTCCATGAAGTTAAAACGGCCAGAATGCCCAGAAAGAACGTTAAAGACAACATTAGCAAGCTTAAACCATCTATTGCCAGATGAAACGAAATTCCAAATATTGGGATCCATTCGGTATGAAATTGCTCCAGCCAGTTATTGCTTCTGAAAGCAAAAGGATAATGGTCTATCCAGAAAGAAATTACAGCTAAAAAACCTGCAGAAACGGTGTAAAGTGAAATCCAGCGTGGAAAAGCTCTGTTCCAGCGGCCAATTAACCAAGCCAACAAGCCGCCAAACATTAAAATCCCTATGAGCCAGATCAATATCATAACACAATTTGAAGGGTTAAAATAATTATTGCACCAACCAGAATTCCCAATGCATACCAGCGAATGGAACCGTTTTGGGTGTAGGAAAGTGATCTGTATAGTTTTACTGTAAATCCGCTGATGCCTGAATAAATTTTATCTATGAAATCATTTTTATTTATATGGGATAAATAGGTAAATGGCTTTACAAAAACAGCATTGTATAAACTATCAAAACCCCAGCCCGAGAACCACAATTGATAAACCCCGTTGGCAATTGCCGATTGCTTAAATCGGGAAATAATTTTTTTATTCTGATAATATAGTAGATAAGAGAGGTAAATTCCGGCAAATGTTGCTACAGCAGCAAACAGTTGAAATATCCATTCGGGTTTGCTTTCATTTCCTAAAACGGTTTCAGGTAAAACCGGATTTAAAAAATCTGAAAACAATGTTAAATGCCCGAAATTATGCGGCAATTCTATAAAGCCTGCAAATAAAGAAAAGAAAGCTAGCACAAGTAAAGGGATGGTCATTAATTTACCGGGCATGTGCGAGATCTCAGTTTTTGAATCGCCCCAAAAAGTAACCAGCATCATTCGGCAGGTATACGCCGCAGTTAAAAAAGCACCCAATAATGCCACAAAATATAAAGGCGGATTTCCTTTATCCGCCGACCAGGCGTACCAAAGAATTAAATCTTTACTGTAAAATCCGGAACTGACCAATGGCAGGGCAGCCAGTGATCCTGAGGCGATGAGGAATGTCCAGAAAATGACTGGCATTTTGTTTTTTAGCCCACCCATTTTAAACATATTATGCTCATGATGCAATGATTCTATAATTGCTCCGGCGGCCAGAAATAAAAGTGCTTTAAAAAAAGCATGGATCATAAAATGAAAAATTGCGGCTGTCCAGGCGCCAAGCCCCAAAGCCAAAAACATATAGCCTATCTGACTGATTGTTGAATAAGCTAAAACTCGCTTAATATCATACTGTGTAAAAGCACTGAAACCGGCAATAAGTAAAGTTGCGGCGCCAATAATAGCAACGGTCATTTGGGCTAATGGAGCCAGTTCAAAAAGAACATGCATACGGGCAATCAGGTAAACTCCGGCTGTAACCATTGTTGCTGCATGAATTAATGCACTTACTGGAGAGGGTCCGGCCATGGCATCGGGAAGCCAGTTTTGTAAGGGAATTTGCGCCGATTTGCCTATTCCGCCAGCCAGTAATAAAAATGCGATGAGTGTAATCTTTTGATCGCCCGATTGAAATATTTGTTGCGCATTATTTAATATCTCCGGAATCAATAAGGTGCCGAACTGATAAAATATAAGAAACAGGGCAATTGCCATGGCTGTATCTCCAACCCGCGTCATGATAAAAGCTTTGCGGGCGGCATAGCCGTTTTGCGGGTTTTCGTACCAAAAACCAATTAATAAATAGCTGCATAAACCAACGCCTTCCCAACCCAGGTAAAGCAGTAAAAGGTTGTCGGCCAGAACCAGCATTAGCATAGAAAATACAAACAGGTTCATGGAAGCGAAAAAACGCGAATAGTCTTTATCATCAGCCATAAAACCTGCCGAATAAATATGAATTAGCGCCCCGATAAATGTGATCACGAAAATGAAAACCAGTGAAAGCGGATCGAGCAGAAATGAAATCTGAGGTTTAAAATTCCCGATTTCAAACCAGGTCCAGAGCGTTTGAGTAATGACATGGTTTTCCGGCGGATTGCTTAAAAAGTTAAATCCGATAAGAAGTGTGATTATCGCCGAAAGGCAAATACTCCCTGCACCAATTATCGCAATAATTGTCTTTTGCAGGTTCATCCCGAAAAGGAAAAGTATCAGGAAACCTAACAGCGGAAAAGCAGGAATAAGCCAGATCAGATTACTCATAATTCAATTCTATGCAATTTATTTACCCGTTCATTTCTCTCAGATTATTAATATTTAATGATTTGTGCTGATGATAAACCTGTAAAATCAAGGCCAGACCAATAGAAACTTCGGCGGCAGCCATTGCCAGAATAAAAATGAACATGATCTGACCGTCCGGTTGTGCCCATTTGGCACCGGCAACAATAAAGGCCAGTCCGGCTGCATTGAGCATGATCTCTACGGACAATAGCATGAAGATTATATTTTTCCGGATGATGACGCCAATAATGCCCAGCACTAAAATTACTGCGGCAAAAAGCATAATGGTTTCAGCAGAAACGGGCAAATTCATATCTGACTCCTTTCTTTTAGAAACCGGTGAAGCACCAGTTTTTTATGTTGCCCGATGTGCGCTGCGCCCACAACCCCGGCCATTAAAAGCATGGCCGCCAGTTCTACAGCTATAATGTATCCGCGAAATAATGTAATGGCGACAATTTTAGAATCGACAGGCTGAAAAGCTGCATTTGCTTTTATGGATGGAGAGTACAGCAGCCAGGCTAATTCTCCCAATAATATTAACGCCAGAAAAGCCGGACCGACCCAGACTTTGGGCTTTAACCATTGCTTTTCCTGCTCTGCCGTTTCTTTCCCGAGGTTTAAAAGCATGATCACGAAAATGAATAGCACCATGATTGCCCCGGCATAAATAATGACTTCAAGCAGAGCGGCAAAAGGTGCGCCCAGCAGAAAAAATATCACCGAAAGGGAAAGTAAAGACACAATTAAATATAACAGCGCATGCACCGGATTATGCCGGGTGATGACCATTAAAGTGGATAAAATTGTTATAAATGCGGTAATGTAAAAAGCTATCTCCATAATCAGGGGAGTAAAGTATGTATATCAACCGGCGGCTCTTCATTTTCGCCCTCGCCTTTTCCCTTCACTCCGGCTGCTAAACCGGCAACTTTATAATAGTTATAGCCGGGATATTTTCCCTGACTATCAATCAGTAAATCTTCTTTCTCGTAAACCAAGTTTTGCCGGTCGTATTCGGCCATTTCAAAATCGGGAATTAATTGGATGGCATAAGTCGGACAAGCTTCTTCGCAATAACCGCAAAAAATGCAACGCGAAAAATTGATGCGGAAAAACGCTGGATATCGCCTGCCGTTTTCATCTTCCGTTGCCTGCAATGCAATACAATCTACCGGGCAGGCCGCCGCACATAAATAGCAACCTACGCAGCGTTCGCCCATATCCGGGTCGCGGGTTAACACTATTCTGCCCCGATATCGCGGACGCAGCTTTACTTTTTCTTCCGGATACTGAATCGTTTCCCTTTTTCTGAACATATGCATAAAAGTTAATGCAATGGTTCTTAAATGACTGATCATATCTTTCCGTTTTTAATATTTAGAAAAGCAATTCCCCTGCTTTTCGGTTATTTCAGTCCCGCCCGCCTGAATGACAAGTCGGGCAGGCTTTCCACTCAAAGCCGCACCAGAAAAAGGTGCGGGCTTTCCGTTACTATCGGGTTTAATTTTGTTCTTTAGTGTTCTATTTTAATGCTTAATATTTAGCTAATCTTATTTTATCATCAATGCAATTGCTCCTGTTATTAATAAATTGATCAGCGAAATTGGAAGTAAAATTTTCCAGCCATATTCCATCAACTGATCATATCTTGGTCGCGGGAGTGATGCCCGCAACAAAATGAAAAAAACTATAAAAACGAAAGTTTTTAAAGCGAACCAAACTACGGGTGGCAAAAAAGCGGGACCTAAATAACCTCCCAAAAACAGGGTGGTGATCATCGCCGAAATAAGTGTTATGCCTAAATATTCACCGATAAAAAACATCCCGAATTTCATTCCCGAATATTCGGAATGGAAACCGGCAACCAGCTCGCTTTCCGCTTCCGGAATGTCAAAAGGAAGCCGATGTGTTTCAGCAATTCCGGCAATCAGAAAAATCACAAAACCGACAGGCTGTGTAAATATAAACCAGAAATTTTCCTGAGCCATAATAATATCTGTTAGTCTGAAAGAACCGGAAAGCATTACGACGCCCATTAATGAAAGGCCCATAAAAACTTCATAACTGATCATTTGCGAAGCTCCACGCAAAGCACCCAAAAGCGAATATTTATTGTTGGATGCCCAACCGCCCAGCACAATACTGTAAACCCCCAGTGATGACATGGCAAGGAAAAAAAGCAAGCCAATATTCAAGTCGGCGACTAAAATTCCTGGAGCAAAGGGAACAATCACAAAACTCATTAAAACCGTAAAAGCGATGATAGCTGGAGCAATTACAAAGATTTTTTTATCTGCGAAAGGTGGAATCCAGTCTTCCTTGAAAAATAGTTTAATGGTATCGGCAACTACAATAAATAAACCAAATGGTCCTGCCCGGTTGGGTCCGTAGCGGTCCTGCCAAAGAGCCAGCATCCGGCGTTCCAGCCAGATTAGCCATGCGGCAATGGTTGTCAAAGTGAGAAGTAAAATGGCAATCAGCAAAACTGATGCAAGTATATCATTCATTGTTTTTCATTTTTTAAAGTTCCGGTTGCAGGTAATTTTAAGCCCTGTAAACCGGGGATATTCAATGGAATTCCGGCAATGCCAGCCGGCATTTCATCTTTTACAATCGTTTTAAGTTGGTATTGGCTCTCGTTTACTTGAAGGCTCAAATTTTCTCCTTCACTAATATTTAATTGTTCTGCATCCATTTTAGAAATCGCGATATATGGATCGGGAATTCTTTGCTGAATAGCTTCTGAATAATTACTCAATTCTTCAGATCCGAAAATGTGCGGCAATGGAATGATTTCGAATTCGTCTTCTTTTAATTTGTGCGTTTCCAAAAATGAACTATCATATTTTATTTCATGCGATTGGATTCCGTTAAACAGTCGCTTTCCGGGATTCCCCCCATGCAAAGCTCCGCCAACTTCTATCTGATATTTATTGATAGATTGAACAGAATTCCATCCCGGTGACCAGAAAAACGGGATCAGCGGTGAAGGCGGAATTCCTTTATAACCTTCCATGGTAAATGACAAAGGAGTGTCAATATCTTCTGGTGGTTTCGGCTCGCTCACATCAATATTGGCCTGTATAGCCGTGCGTCCGCTATAGCGATGTGGTTCCCGGGGAATTTTTTGTCCTTCTATTCTGAAATCACTATCCGGACTCGAATTTTCCACCCCTTTAAATTGAGGCATTTCCGAAACCAGTTCTTCTAAAAGATTATCTTTTTCGTTTAATTCGTCTATAGAAGTGCCTTCCTTTATTTGCCTGAAATCATCCAACCATCTCCAGCTTTCGCGGATGAATTCATTTTTCGGCATAAATACCTGTAAAAAGTTTTGAGCTCGTCCCTCGTAATTGATGATGGTTCCATCAGCTTCTGCAAAAGTGCCACAGGGAATTACAACTGAAGCTTTTTGAGTACCGGAATGATGAAGGGGATCAATTGCAATTACATTTTTGAACGAGGAATATAGTTTGTCTGAATCATTTTTTCCTGAAATCCTCTCCAGGTCATTTTCCAGAATTAGTAAAGTATCTAACGAATTGTCATCAGAAATTTCTTCAAAGGATTTGGCTTCCATCATTGCCATTCCAATTGAATTACATTCTGGAACAACGAAGCAAAGGCGAGGATTAACTGTTTTAGATTTAAGCGAACTGGCAATATTCGCTGCAGCTTTTATAATATTCTCGTTTCCTAGACTACATCCGGAAATGATTAGTGGCTTTTTAGCTTTTTTAACTAATTCACAAATATCTTTAGAAATCTCAGTTAATTTCTGATTATCAGCTTGAACAGTTTCTCCCTTTAAATTAGCTGCGATGTAAAAACCCAGTCTTGCAATATCATCAGGAGATAAGTATTCTATTGTGGAGGCAATGCCATCTAGTTTGGTTTTGATCGGGTAAAATATTTGTAATTCGCCTTTGTCTTCCTGGATATATTCGCGTAAAGCGGCACTATGCCAGTCGGGTAAATGGATGCTTTTCCCTTCTTCCATCGCGGTTTTTATAACCGCCTGACGAACAGCCAAAGCAAGTCGTGGAGCAGAATTGGTCAGATCTTCTCCTAAAATTAAAATGAAATCAGATTCTTCAATATCTTTTACAGAAGGAATATGAAACTGCCCGGAATTATAAATGTCTAAGATGACTCCAGTAAGTTTTGCCTGTGATTTTGAAACTCCCTGATAGAAATTTTCTTTGCCAACTAATTTTCGCAAAGCGAAGTTTGATTCGAGAGATGCCCTTGGAGATCCAATTCCGATCAGTTTTCCTGTTAAGATATTTTGAAGGTGATCGTAAAGTTCAGTTTTTTTAGACGCTTCGGGAACTTTTCCCCTAATTAACGGAACCTGAATACGATTAATGCTGTTCACAAATTCATAACCGAAACGACCTCGATCACAAATAAAATAACCATTTACATCACCGTTGTAACGGCTCGTGATTTGTCTCAGTTCGCCATAACGCTCACCGGCGATAATATTACAACCAACAGAACAATGCTGGCAAATTGAAGGCGCCATAGTCATGTCCCATTTGCGGGTATAATGTTGTTTTAAAGTTTTATCAGTAAAAACACCTGTCGGACAAACTTCTGCCAAGTTTCCGCTAAATTCGTTTTCCAAAATTCCATCCTGAGCCCGGCCAAAATAAATATCATCGTGCGCCGCAAAAACATCCAGATCATCTCCGCCCGCATAATCTTTATAAAACCGAACGCAGCGGTAACATTGAATACATCGGTTCATTTCATGATTTATAAACGGCCCGAGATATTGATTTTTATAAGTGCGTTTTTGATAATTGAATCTTCGGTATGTATGTCCGGTCATTACCGTCATATCCTGCAAATGGCAGGATCCGCCTTCATCGCAAACGGCGCAATCATGTGGATGATTGGTCATAAGCCATTCGATGATCTGAGCTCTGAATGCTTTAGCCTGCGGATCCATAACCGATAAATACAGATCATCCTTTACACTTTCCATGCACGACATCACCAAACGACCTTTGTCATCCTGATCATCTTTAAATAGCTTAACGGCACATTGGCGACAAGCTCCAACTGAACCCATTGCCGGATGCCAGCAGAAATATGGCAGATTAATTCCCAGGGTCAAGCAGGCTTCAAGCAAGTTTTTGCCGGCAGCAACTTCGAAGGGTTTTTTGTCAATATAGATTTTTGCCATATCTTACCTCCAGGGGCATTTTTTTAATTCTATATGTTTTTCAAAATCTTCTCTAAAATATTTCAATCCGCTTTGTAATGGCTCCATCGCTCCGGGAGCAAGGGCGCAAAATGTGTTCCCGGGTCCCAGAAAATCGGCGTGCATTTCTAAAAGATCCAGATCTTCACTCCGGCCATTTCCACTCTCAATAGATAAAAGAATTTTTTCGGTCCATGGTAATCCCTCGCGACAAGGCGTACACCAGCCGCATGATTCCTGAGCAAAGAAATGTTCCAGGTTATGCACAAATCCAACCGGGCATGTTTTATCATCCAGAATGATCATGGTTCCTGTTCCCATCCGGCTTCCTGCCAATGCAATTGATTTATAATCCATTGCCACATCAAGATGTTCTTCCACTAAAAAATCAGTAGAAGCGCCTCCCGGGAGGAGACCTCTGAACCTGTAACCATTTTTCATCCCACCGGCATGTTTGTCAATCAATTCGCGAATGGGAGTTCCCATGGGCAATTCCCAAATTCCGGGTTTGTTAACGTGTCCGCTGATTCCGTAAAGCTTTGTTCCGCTATCGCTGCCAATGCTTAAGGATTTAAACCAATCTGATCCATTATTAATAATATGCGGCACGTTGCACAGCGTTTCTACATTATTTACAATCGTAGGTTTTCCAAATAATCCGCTAATTTGTGGGAAAGGTGGTTTCGCCCGTGGAGTTGCTCTTTTTCCTTCGAGTGCATTTAAGAGAGCAGTTTCTTCGCCGCACATATATCTTCCAACGCCGGTATGCAGATACATTTCCAGATCATAACCGGTTCCTAAAATATTTTTGCCCAGATAACCTGCTTCGTAGGCCTCGTCAATGGCCTGTTTTATAATTCGGGCGGCTTTTTTATAGGCCCACCTTAAAAAAACATAAGATTTATTTGCCTGTATAGCGAAAGCGGAAACTATCATTCCCTCAATCAATTGATGCGGATCGCCTTCTAAAAGAAGACGATCTTTAAAAGTTCCGGGTTCCATTTCATCGGCATTGGCCACCAAATATTTATCCTGTGGCGTTTCGGTCATCTGCACAAAACTCCATTTCATTCCGGTGTTGAACCCTGCGCCGCCACGACCTTTTAAATCAGAATCCTGAACGGTTTTGGTAATTTCCTGTGGAGTCATAGATTTTAACGCTTTTTCTACAGAACGATATCCGCCATGAGCCACATAATCTTTAAGATTAAATGGCGGTCTGTCAGCACTTATATTTTGCGTTAAAGGGCGCTCCATTATTTATAATCTTCTAATATTTCATTTAATTTTTCTGCATTCAGATTTCTGTATAAATTACTATTGATCATCAGTGCCGGCGCACAATCGCAAGTTCCCAAACAAGGATTGGGCAATAAGGTAAAGCGACCATCTGATGTAGTTTCGCCAAACTTGATTTGTAAAACTGATTTAAGATGATCGTAAATTTTTTCATAGCCCATTACATAACAACTGATGCTATCGCATAACAAAATTATATTCCGGCCAACCGGTTTCCGAAATATCAAATTATAGAATGTAGCCACGCTATCTAGCTCTTCAGTACTCATCTGGAGATATTCGGCAATTTCAAACAGTTGTTCATCCGAGATCCAGCCGGTTTTATTTTGCACAATTTTAAGCGCTTCAATACAAGCCGCCTTCCGGTATGGAACTATCGCGATTTCCTGGTCTATCTCTTCTATTTCTTCTGCTGAAAGCATATTTGAATTTTTAATTCTTATATCCTTAATCTTTAGTCCTTATTTCCTTATTCCTTATTTCCTTCTTCTTTCATCCTCTCTTACCTGTCTATATCTGCCAAAACATAATCCATGCTTCCCAAAATAGAAAGCAAATCGGCCACCGTATATCCTTTGCTGATGTATGGCAACATTTGCATATGCGGGAAAGAGGGAGTTCTGATCCGCACCCGATAAGCTGATGTATTTCCATCACTGGTCAAATAATAACTATTAGCTCCTTTGGTGGCTTCAATACAACTTATTGCTTCCCCGGCAGGAATAACCGGTCCCCAGCTCACATTTAAAAAATGAGTGATGAGTGTTTCAATATCCTGCATCGTGTAGTCTTTTAATGGGGGAGTTGTTAACGGATGATCTGCCTTATAAGCTCCGGAAGGCATATTTTTTAAGCATTGATCAATAATTTTTAAACTTTGCCACATTTCTTCAACCCGAACAATAGCCCTGTCAAAACAATCGCCATTTTGAGCGGTAGGAATTTCAAAGTCAAAGTTCTCGTATCCGGAATATGGTTGCTTCTTCCTGAAATCCCAGTCCATTCCGCAGGCACGCAATCCCGGACCGGTAACGCCCCATTCTATTGCTTCTTCGGTTGTATAAACTCCGATTCCAACGGTTCTGGCTTTAAAAATACTGTTGCGCAAAACCATTTGTTTGTATTCTTTCAATCTTTTTGGGAAATAACCAACGAATTCGCTGACAAGCGAATCCCAACCTTTTGGCAAATCCTGAGCAACTCCGCCAATGCGGAACCAGTTCGGGTGCATTCGGGCTCCGCAGATAGCTTCAACAATATCAAATATTTTTTCGCGGTCGGTAAACATGTAAAACACGGGAGAGAGCTGACCAAGATCCTGCGCAAAAGTTCCATACCAAACTAAATGACTGGCAATGCGGAAAAATTCGCACAGCATTACCCGCATTACTTTTACCTTTTCGGGAACATTTATTCCGGCCAGTTTTTCTACGGCGAGCAAATAAGCCAGATTGTTCATCACTCCACCCAAATAATCTACACGGTCTGTGTAGGGAATATAAGTATGCCATGACTGGCGTTCGCCCATTTTCTCAGCTCCCCGATGATGGAAGCCGATATCCGGAACTGCATCGACAATATCTTCACCATCCAATTGCAGAATTATTCGCAATACGCCGTGAGTGCCGGGGTGCTGCGGACCGAGGTTTAAAAACATAAAATCAGCATTATCGCTATGCCTTTTTAAACCCCAGTCTTCCGGTTTAAATTGAAGTGATTTTTGCTCCCTGTCTTGTTTTTCGTCCCATAATCTAAACGGGCCCATTTCTGTTGCCCTTGCGGGATGTTCTTTTCGCAAAGGATGCCCTTCCCATGTTAATGGCATTAAAATTCTTCTCAGATTAGGATGCCCGGTGAATTTAATGCCAAACATATCAAACACTTCGCGTTCGTACCAATTGGCATTTTCCCATAAACCCGTAATTGTTGAAATGCTGGGATAATCTCCGTAAAGGGCAACTTTTAAGCGAATAAATTTATTTTCTGAGAAAGAGAGAAGATGATATACGATAGTGAAATCGTGGGTTTTCGAAATCCGGCGTTCTGGTTTATTTCGCTCATCAATAGCGCACAGATCATATAAAAATTTATAAGATAGATCAGACTGATTTTTAAGAAAACTGAGCACAGTAACTATCTGTTCCGCAGAGATCCATATTGTTTCAATCTCATCAACGGTAGGTTGATGTGAAACAGACGTTTCTCCAAAGCGGGAAACCAGGTTTTCTGTTAAACTTGTAACAGTTTCCATTGCTATAAATTTTATCCGGAATAAATTCCGGCAGACTTATATATGGTCGGGAGTTTGGAAAATAGTGTTGTTTTTCCGCTCCTCCCTTTTCTCTTCTTTCATAGATATTTTCTCGGGCTTGATAACTCCCTGTGGACCAATTGCCCAGCTCAAAGGCCGCTGTTCTTTACCCACTGATGCGGCAAGCAGCATTAATCCATGCATAAATGCATCTGGTCGTGGCGGGCATCCGGGTACGTAAACATCCACGGGCAAAAACTTATCTACACCCTGAACCACGCTGTAGATATCATACATGCCACCTGAATTGGCACATGAACCCATAGAAATAACCCATTTGGGTTCCATCATTTGTTCATGAAGGCGTTTAATTATGGGTGCCATTTTAACAAAAACTGTTCCGGCAATAACCATTACATCTGCTTCGCGGGGAGTTCCTCGAATAACTTCGGCGCCAAATCTGGCAACATCATATTTGCTGGTGAGGCTTGTGGCCATTTCTACAAAGCAACATGATAAACCAAAGTGAAAAGGCCACATTGAATTTTTTCTTCCCCAAGCCAATAAATCCTGAACGGTGGTAAGCATTACGCTTTGTTGTACAGATTCTTCAAAAGAGCCTGTTCCTTTTAAACTGCTAACCGGTTCTGCCGGATTACTTAACCACCATTTCATATTGGAATAATTTTAATGCCGTTTTTTAGATACTTTGTTCTGATTTAATTTTTCTGTAAGCTTTTAATATTTTTTTCCCGTTAGGGCCGAAATCTAATGCGCCAATACTCCATTCGTAAATTAAAACCGCGACCAGCAAACCTATAAAAACAAAAATGCCGAGATAACCCGGCCATCCTAATTCGTTAAAGGCTAATGCCCAGAGTACAATAAAAACTACTTCTATATCGAAAATCACAAACATCATTGCCACCAAATAAAACTGGGCAGAAAAACGAAGACGTGCGGAGCCTGTTTCTAAAATTCCACTTTCATAAGGTTCTGAAGTTGCATGATCGTTGTGCCTTTGCCCTAAAAAATAAGACAGGCTTAATATTATAATGAGGAGAATAATTACAAAAGCCGTATATATTAGAAAAGGCCATAACGGTGTTTGAGACGTGTTCGGGTCAAGCATAAGTATTCTTACTTTTAATCCAATTCAGATCTAACAACAATAAAATTGAAACAGGTGAAGCCGGGAAATTTGTTTGCGGATACTTAGGTTCCGGTTATATAATGTTCCAGGTTTTCTATGATAAACTTTTGCTCATCGATAATGTATCTAACAACGTCACCGATGGAAATAATACCAATTAATTTTTCATTTTCGATAACAGGAAGATGTCTGATATATTTATTGGTCATCATGCGCATACATTCTTCAATCGTGTTATCCGGGCTAACCGTAACCGGATTTTCAGTCATGATGTCACGGATTTTGGTTTCCTTGGAAGCTTTGCCCTTTAGAATTACTTTTCGGGCATAATCCCGTTCTGTAAAAATTCCGACAAACTTTTCCTGATCCATGACCAGCAATGCGCCAATGTTTTTATCTACCATCACTTCTAGAGCTTCAAAAACTGTACTGTCCGGGCAGACAGAAATGGTAGAGGTTGGTTTTGAGAGTAAGATGTTTCTAACTTTTCCCATAATTAAACTCCTTTCAATTTATGGATTGGTAATTAGAAAGTTAGGGTTTTTTATCAAACAAAAAAAGTTATGATAAAGACTTTTTTTACTTTACCTGAAATTATTTAGGGATTATTGGATTTATTAATTTTTTCCTCTGCCATTTCCTGATCGTCTTTATCGGGTTTAGGCTTTTTCTGTACTTTTTTAGCTGCCGGAGAGTATTGCAATTTAATATACATGGGGAAATGATCTGACCCGCTATTGGGCATTCTTTCAATATCTACCAGCGTAAAATCATTAGAACAGAAAATATGATCAAGCGGAAAGCGGAGAAATAAATGTTTAGCGTGGAAAGTATTAAAAAAACCTCTTCCTCTCCGGGGATCTAATAATCCGCTTGTTTTTGAAAATAGCTCTGTAGTATAACTCCAGGCAACATCATTCAAATCTCCGGCTACAATTGTGGGCATTTTATCTCTGCGTACAGCTTTTGCTACCATTAAAATTTCTTTATCACGTTCTGTTGAATGTGTATTTTCACCTGGAACAGGAGGCTCCGGATGTAACCCATGAAAACTGATCACGTCGCCGGAAGGCAACTTAATATGAGAATGTACAGATGGAATTTTCTTTTCTACCAAATGCTTAACCTTTGGATCAACTAATTCAAATCTTGAAAATACCAGCATTCCATAGGTGTTTTCCTTGGGGACCAAAACATGGTAAGGATGTGTTTTTTTTAGTGATGATACCTGCTCTGCCCACCAATTATCCGTTTCAACCAGCATGATCACATCGGGATCCTTGGATAATATGCATTTTAAGTATTCTTCTGCATTTTTATTATACTGGTAAACATTGCCAATAAATAATCCTATTTGTTTTTCAGGAATTTCTGTTTCCAGTTTTAAGAGCTGCTTAGTACCAAAAATTGTAAAAGGGATAACTTGGTAACAGAGATAGACGAAGTTTAACGAAAGCAAGCTGATAAATACTATATCATGTAAGGTTGCAAATCCAAACAAAACCACAAAAGCGGCCATCAGAGCTATGTTCAGACATAACTTTTGTAATCTGGGATATTCAAAAACTCTGAAAATCCAATAATCATTCCTGATTAAAGGTATAATTGAAATGATAATAAGTAAATAACCTAAGGCGAGTATTATATATTTAACTATTTCCAATAAAGGGATATTTTTAATTTGATTATTAAATTAAGCAAGCATTATTCCATAAAATCTTTTACTTGAATTTGCGAGCAAATATAAAAAAATCAACAACTTTCCATTAAGAATTACGGATGCTGTATATGTAACCGGATTAATATTAGTTGCTCTACGAAATGGAGCAGAAAATATGGTAGCCTTTATTGTAGCGGGCCAAATACTATTTGCCCTTTTCTTAGATCACTACAGCATGCGGGGCTTTTTACATTCTTCCCTTATTCTGATACGCTTTTTGGGTGCTAATCTGTTTATTTCAGCTGTCTTTCTGATTATGAAAAACTAGTTTTAAATTTGAGAATTAAGCTTGGCAGGCAATTTGCAAACGCATAGTAAATTATCAATTATGAACTTAAAACGTACTTTCGGACTTATCTTAACAATCCTTGGAATTGTAGGATTGATCTACGCAGCCATCGGTTTTGTACAAAATTCTGAAGCCGCTAAATCTTTAATTGTATTTGCAATTTTAGGAGCAATTTTCTTTTTTACAGGAATAAGCTTAGTGAGAAATACAACAGATCAGGCAAAGTAAAGCAATTCTACAGGAACAAAAAAGGAAGCTTCGAGCTTCCTTAATAACCTGATTATAAGTTAAGTTTGGATTAAGCTTACGTTCTGTCATTATTTAGAATTGGGTTATAAACCCGAATCATCATCCCGAAATAATAATGATAAGTTAATTTAAAGACTTGGTTTAATTTATTTCACCTCGAAAATCAATGCTGCCGAATTATAAGGCGCAAAAATTCCTAATCCGTTTTTAATATTATTGCTTATCGGATTTTTTTCTGGACTAAAAACATCCGAAGAGTTAAACTGCTTTTTAACATCAAACTGGTAGTTAAAATAATTTTTGCTGGTGTTTCCCAATTCGATTACAATGTTGCAATCTGAACAGTTATCTGTATAAACCCCGATAATATCCAGATCGAAAGTTACAGACCGGCCATTAAATGATTTATCATCAAACAGGTACATTTCTGAACCAGCCCTTCCAACTGGTACAAACTGGCCAAGAGTATTATTCAAGCTAAAATAAACATTACCTTTTGCATTATTCTTGTATTGAAGCCACATCTTCATAAAATAAAAATTATCCTCGGGCGCATCATTCAATTTGAAACTGGCTTTATAAGATTTATAATATGAATTGCCCTTATCTACGTCCTTATAATTTAATATTCCAACCGCCGGCTCACCGGGCATTACTTCCGAAGTT
Source organism: Sphingobacteriales bacterium (assembly GCA_038204935.1). GTDB lineage: Bacteria > Bacteroidota > Bacteroidia > Sphingobacteriales > Sphingobacteriaceae > Daejeonella. The sequence goes on from JBBRCI010000024.1 coordinate 20,090, forward strand.
TCAGCGGTTTTAAAACCCGTCGCCTTTACTTTCAAACTGTATTCCGTTCCAGGTTCATTTGCCAAAATAGTTTTTGAGAGATATTTGCCTTTTCCTTTATAATCTAAAAATCCTAAACTAACAGAATTTTTGAAAACTTCCACGCTGGCATTTTCAACAATTGTAAATCTGATTCCTGAAGTATTCACTGGCTGACTCTGGCTAAGATCAACCTTTACCAAGCTGTCAGCGTTATATATAGCATTCACTACCAGTTGTGGCTTCTCTTCGGGCAGCTCAATTTCGGTGATGGTTTCGCAGGAAGTTAGGCCAATACAAATCAGTACGAAAAGTATGCTGTATTGAGTTATGAGTTTTGAGAAAGATGAGATCTTCATAGTTTATTTAAAACTGTAACTGTAACTAAAAGAGGGCAAAACAGGCAATAATGAATACTGGAATAGTTCTGTCTTGCCTTCAGATGTTTTTTCGCCGACTTGGATAAAATATGGGTTTTTCCGGTTGTAGGCATTGTAAACGGAGATATTCCAGCTTCGTTCGCCCCGCTTTTTTTGTTTGATAAATGATATTCCAAGGTCAAGCCGATTATAGCTTCGCATACGCAGATTGTTCCTCACATTTACATTCTCTATATATGCCCCGATATTGCTGTTATCATCATAATACATGTACTTCGAAAGAGGAATAGTAGCCGGGATTCCTGAATTATAGATCCAGGTTCCCGAAAGCCTTATACGTTTACTCAGCTTATGGTTAAGTACTAATGATATATTGTGACGGCTGTCATAACTATAGGGATAGGTTTCATTGTTATTTATTCCTGGTAAATTTCGTTCGCTCCATGACAAGGTATAAGCAAGCCATCCGGAAGTCCGGCCTTCTTTTTTACGCAGCATGAATTCAGAACCATACGCCTTACCGCTACCAGCTACTATTTTATCTTCAAACGATGCAGAAGATTCGGCGATCAGTCCATTTTCCGATCCCTCGCTTAAAAATGCCGCACCCTGCTGGTATTCGATCACATGATTCATTTCTTTATAAAAAGCATCAACATTCAGTTCATAACGGTTCTTAAATAAGGTTTTGGCAATGCCAAAGGTACTTTGCCAAGAATTTTGCGGAAGGATATTTTTTGTAGACGGAACCCAGATGTCAGCCGGACTGCCCGAGCCGGTAGTTGTTAACAGGTGAATATACTGGCTCATTTGGGCATACGATGCCCTGAGCGCTGAACTTTCATTCAGTATGTAATTCAAGCTTAGGCGTGGCTGTAAAGAAATGTAATTCTTCTGCTGCACATAAAATCCAGAAAAATGTAAACCCGCATTTGCCTGTAGGCGATTACTTAATTTAATCTCATCCTCTGCATAGAAGAAATACTCCATCGCCTTAATATTATTATTATTGAAAGCCGTATCTGCTAACGAATTTCCTTTATCTACTACTTTTAAGCTGGTTACATTGGGTCGGAAATTATGCGAAACCGCATTGGAGCCGAAACGGATAAAATGATTATTGTTAGGGATATAATCAAAGTCCGTTTTAAAACCGGCATCATCAATTTTTGAGGAATAATTCAGTTCGTAATTTGAATTTTTATCTTTATCACTGTAGTTATTATTGATCCCGAATTTATAATTGGTATAGGTTAGGGTCAGGTTGCTGAACAGTCTGCTGCTAAAGAGATGATTGTAACGCAGAGCGGAAGTTATGTTTCCCCAATTGATAGAATTTCGGTCGAGGTTTAACTTATCGTTAGATTTGTATTTTGTACCCAGGCGGTCGTTGCCGGAATAAATGCTAAAATACAAGCGATCCTTTTCGTTAAAGCGATGGCTGATTTTGGCGTTTAAATCATAGAAATTATAATTGCCTTTATTTTCTGATCCGCCTTGTGCAATCGATGCCAACACATCCAGATAGGTACGGCGTACACCGATCATAAATGTGGTATTTTCATTTTTAAAGGGTCCTTCCAGCAATAAACGTGAGGAGATCAGGCCCAGAGAAAAGTCATATCTGAAATGATCATTATTTCCATCTTTCAAACGGATATCCATAACAGATGATAATCTTCCGCCATAGCGGGACGGAAAGCCGCCTTTTGAAAGTTCAACGCTTTTAATCGCATCGGCATTAAAAACTGAAAACAGCCCCAGCGAATGGGCCGAATTATAAATAGGAACTCCATCTAATAAAATCAGGTTTTGATCCGGACCGCCACCACGGACATGGAAATCGCCCGATCCTTCTTTCCCGGCCCGAACTCCGGGCATTAGTTGTAATGCTTTAACCACGTCCACTTCACCCGCAAATCGGGGCAATGCTTTAATTTCGGCAGGGCTTAGCCCTACCTTATTTATCTGACTAATATCCAGGTTCCGTTTGCTTTGATCCGTAATAGTCACTTCGGACAGTTCAGAACTTTTTGAAATCAATCTGAACTGAATAAGGCTATCCTTCAAAATGTTCATTTGAAGGGTGTCCGGTTCATAGCCGAGCATGTTTAATACGATTTTTTGCCGACCGCTTTTTAGTTTCAGGCTGAAATACCCGTAAGCGTTGCTGCTGGTTCCGGACTTGTCTGATAAACTATAAACCGATGCACCGGCCAGGCGTTCTCCCGAAGCGGCATCACTAATGTAACCGTTGACAGTAAAAGGTTGTTGGGCAAAAGAATTCGAAATAAGCAATATAAAAAATAGCAGTTGTAATATTTTAATCATAACGTGTTTTAGGGTATCTGTTAAATTAATACTGCCTGTTAATAACTGATCTTTTGCTGATTGTATTTTGTTTATTTGGATAATCGGATATCTGAATACCAGGTACTGACAACCCCATTTGCTGACCCTGATTGTTCAAGTCCATCTAAAATCAGGTAATTCCCTTCACTCTTAAATTCAAAATAACCGATAATTTGAGGCTCGCTTAAACTGCTTAGATTAGTGATATTAATTATTTTTGCTTCCTTTCGTTTTTCAACGTGGTATTCAAATGTAACTTTTGTCTTTCCTTCCAATTCATACCAGCCATTGCAATTACCTCCTACATCTTTCATGTTACAATTTTGAAAGAAGATCCGGCCTCTAGTAAAGCTTACAGCAGTTCCCTCGCCATTTTTATAGTTTATAATACTTTCTAATTTGTATTCACCTTCTATTTCAGAGACTAATTTTTGATCTTTATTACAAGAAAAGATCACTGCACAAAAAACTACAATCCCTAATTTTTTTAAATACTTTTTCATAACCACATTTATATTAAATTATTCATATCATTTATTAAATAAGCAATCGAATAATTATCCGATTGCTTATTTATAGTAATAGGTTAAAAATGTTTAATTTCAAATTGAAACTCTATCCCACCGTAAACCTTTGTAGCCCGGCAGTCTGTTTGTTCTACAGGTACTGTTGTAATTGGGTCATCGTTGTTATGAATATCAATAATGCCTTTTAATCCAACCCCTGAAATAGTAGCATTAACATCAAGCTTGATTAAAGAACCGCTATCTTCTTCAACCCATTGATATATAACAGTACTTCCATAATTAAGATTAACCCATGGAAATAAAGGCCATTGGCCATAAAATCGCCCCCAGCTATTGTTTACAAAACTTCTGTGAGCAGGTTCATAGTAATGAGAGTAAAACTCACCTAAAGTTGTGAAATTATTGATAGGTTTTAATATCGTCACCTTTAGCTCTGGAGCCCCTAATAGCCAATCCTCATAATGTTGAAGTGAACTACCAGGGAAGATCATTCCATCTAAATATTCAAACTGCCCGTCAAGAACTTGTAGTTCTGAACGCTGCCAAAAATTTGGCATAATTATTTTTTTATCTTTTTAAGGAATTAGATCAGTTATGGGTATTTCGAAAATTGAAGCCAGTTGATACAACCTTTTAAGTGTAAGTTCAGTTTTGTTGAGTTCGATTTTTGAATATGCTTCCTGGCATATATTTAACCGGGAAGCCAAATATTCCTGGGAAAATTCGTTTTGAATCCGGTACTTTCTTATTAGCGATCCGTTCATATAAGTAATAGTTTAAGTTAAACTAAGATAAACAGGATAATCGAGAAATGCCTGTGACATAAATCACAAAATGGATTTAGAGAGAAATAAGGCGAAATTAGAACGGGAAAACCAAATTACACCAAAACAAAAAAGGAAACCATTTGGCTCCCTTTAATATCTTTAAAAGTGTGATATGTTAATTCATGCTCTCCCGAAGAGAAGCAAGTAACCGCCCGCCTTTATAATAATATCTTCTCCAGTAAGCCTCGTCCAGATCACTAATCATAACGCCTTTACTGCTTGATGCATGAGCAAATTTATTATTGCCCATATAAACACCCATATGGGTTATAGAACGGCTGCCGATTTTGAAAAACACAAGATCACCTTCTTTAAGGTCATCTTTGCTAACCGGATTAACCATGCTGAAAATATTACGTGAGTTGCTACCAATAACTGTATTAAAAACTTTGTTATACAATTGGTAAGCAAATCCGGAACAATCAATACCTTTTTTAGAACCACCACCTAAACGGTAAGGAGTTCCAATCCAGTCATAAACAAATTGATAAAGCTTTAGGTTTGAGGTAGCAGAAAGGGCCACACCCATTATTTGAGAGAAATATTCTGTAGCTAAATTATCCGGATCTTCAATTTTTGCGTTTGTATTTTTGTTAGATGTTTGTGCCTCAACTGACACACAAGAAATGATAAGCAGCAGAGCTACGATTATTTTTTTCCCCATTCTGTATTGGTTTAATAGTGTAAAACAACAAGACTATTAACGCCTTATACCTGAAATTATTTCAGAATGTTACAAAAGTAGAATTATTTTTCGCAACAGCTAACCTTTTAACTTTCTTTTAACATTTAACTTTTTGCCTAAACTCTTCATCTAAGTGTTAACAAAACACTTAGCTAATTCTTTTTTTAGCAAGATATAGTTAGATTTGTCGTCCTTATTAGACAATAGCACGAATGAGTTCAGTAGAAATAACAAAAGATACCTATTTGCAATGGTATGAGTCTATGCTTTTGATGCGCAAATTTGAAGAAAAAGCAGGCCAGCTATACGGACAACAAAAAATCAGAGGCTTTTGCCACTTATATATTGGTCAGGAAGCAGTGATGGCAGGTGCCATGTCTGTTTTAAGACCAGAAGATTCTATGATAACCGCTTATCGCGATCACGCTCATGCTTTGGCAAAAGGAATGGGAGCTAATGAAGTGATGGCCGAGTTATACGGTAAAGCAACCGGATGCTCCAAAGGTAAAGGCGGTTCAATGCACATGTTCAGCAAAGAACATCGCTTTTTTGGCGGTCACGGTATTGTGGGTGGCCAGATTCCGTTGGGTGCAGGTATCGCTTTCGCGGAAAAATATAACGGAACAGATAATGTTTGTGTTTGTTATATGGGCGATGGCGCTGTTCGTCAGGGAGCATTAAACGAAACATTTAACATGGCTATGTTGTGGAAATTGCCCGTTATTTTCATTTGCGAAAATAACGGTTATGCTATGGGAACATCTGTTGCCCGTACCACCAATATGGTTGATATTTATAAAATAGGTTTAGGATTTGATATGCCTTGCGCTCCGGTAGACGGAATGGATCCGGTAGCTGTTCATAACGCAATGGACGAAGCTGTTGTTCGTGCACGGAATGGCGAAGGACCAACTTTTCTGGAAATACGTACTTACCGTTATAAAGGACACTCAATGTCTGATCCGGCAAAATATCGTACAAAAGAAGAAGTTGAAGGATACAAAGCAAAAGATCCGATCGAAGAGATTAAGAAAGTAATTGAGAAGAAGAAACTGGCAAATGATGCCTGGTTTGAAGAAATTGCTCTTAAGGTGAAAAATATTGTAGACGAGTCTGTGAAATTTGCAGAAGAATCTCCTTATCCGGAACCGGAAGAATTGTATAATGACGTTTATATTGAAAATGATTATCCGTTCATCCGGGACTAAATCCTTTAACCTTAAAACACTAATTTTTAAAAAATGGCTGAAGTAGTTCGCATGCCCAAAATGAGTGATACCATGACTGAAGGTGTTATCGCTAAATGGCATAAAAAAGTAGGTGATAAAGTTAGCTCGGGAGATTTAGTTGCCGAGGTAGAAACTGATAAAGCTACTATGGATTTTGAATCTTTCCAGGAAGGTACATTATTATATATAGGTGCTGAAGAAGGTTCTGCAGTTCCGGTAGATTCTGTAATTGCCGTTTTGGGAGAGGAAGGTGAAGATTATAAAGCAGCTTTAGCTTCTGCCGGAAATGGGGAAGCAAAGTCTGACGATAAAAAAGAAGAAGTTAAAAAAGAACCTGAAACAGATTCCGCGGAAGCAAAAGAAACTGAAACGGAAGATACGTCTTCTGAGGAAGAAGAAATTGATCCGGAAAGTATTGGCGCAACGGTAATTCGTATGCCATTACTTAGCGATACCATGACCGAAGGCGTTATCGCCGAATGGCATAAAAAAGTGGGTGATACTGTAAAAAGTGATGACGCTCTAGCGGATGTGGAAACAGATAAGGCAACCATGGAAGTGATTGGTTACGCTGATGGAACCTTGCTTTATATTGGTGTGCAAAAAGGCGAAGCTGCCAAAGTGAATGATATTATTGCTATTGTTGGTAAAGAAGGAACAGATGTAGCTCCTTTACTAAAGCAAAAATCTGAAAAGCCAAAATCTGAAAAAGTAGAAGGTCAGAAAGAAGAAAAAACAGTAGAAACAGAAACGCTGGATCTTCCTCCGGTAAAAGAGGAAGATGATCAGCCTTCTTTCAGTGATATTGATTCACGCGTAAAAGCGTCTCCTTTGGCCCGTAAAATTGCCAAAGAAAGAGGCATCAATTTAAATGATGTAAAAGGAAGCGCCGAAGGTGGCCGAATAGTCAAAAAAGATATTGAAGGCTTTACGCCTTCAACCAAAGAAGTTGAACAAGCGGCTGCCGCTGAAGCAGCAAAACCTGTCGAGACCAAACCTGCTTCTTTACCACAATTTAATGGCGAAGAGAAATTTACAGAAAAGCCGGTTTCGCAAATGCGTAAAGTAATTGCAAAACGTTTGGCAGAAAGTTTATTTACTTCCCCGCATTTCTACCTGACCATGTCTATTGATATGGACAGTGCGATGGATGCCCGTAAAAAGATCAATGAATTTTCACAAACTAAAATCTCTTTTAACGATTTGGTTTTAAAAGCTGTAGCCATTGCCTTAAAGCAACATCCAAATGTAAACTCATCATGGTTGGGCGATAAAATTCGTTATAATGAGCATGTAAATATTGGTGTGGCCGTAGCTGTAGAAGACGGTTTATTAGTTCCGGTTGTTCGCTTTGCGGATGGAAAATCATTATCTCATATCTCTGCGGAGGTTAAAGATTTCGCTCAGAGAGCTAAAACTAAAAAATTACAGCCGGCAGATTGGGAAGGTTCAACATTCACAATTTCTAATTTAGGAATGTTTGGAATTGATGAATTTACAGCAATTATAAATCCGCCTGATGCTTGTATACTAGCGGTTGGAGGAATTCAGTCAATACCAGTGGTCAAAAATGGAGCAGTAGTTCCGGGAAATGTAATGAAAGTAACCTTAAGTTGTGATCACCGCGTTGTGGATGGAGCAACTGGATCAGCTTTCCTGCAAACATTAAAAGCTTTGCTTGAAGAACCGGTTAGGTTACTGGTTTAAAACAAATTTAAACTCATAAAAAAACTCCCTTAAAAATTTTGAGGGAGTTTTTTGTTTTCAGCATATATTATGATTCAATAGTATCATGCAATCCCTGAACTTTATTTAGTGCCTCTTCAACATTTCTGCGTTGTTCATTTAAAATAGAACGCAATTCTGCTGGAAGGGTATTATTTTCTAAAACATCATTGTAAGCATTTACCGCAGCTTTTTCGCCGGTAACACAAGCGCCTAAAACAGCTTTATTATCTTTTGATGATAGAGCAGATTTAACATCTATCCAAGCACGGTGAACTGCACCTAAAGGGCCACCACCTTCATCGGGATTTCCACCTGCAATACTTATTTGCTGACGCAATGAATTTGCATATTCTGCTCTTTCGCTACTGTAACCCATAAACATGGCTTTTAAAGCTGCAGAATCAGCATCTCTTGCAGCAGTTTCATATCCGTATTGTCCGTCGTTACATATAGTTAGCAGATGATTTAATTCATTCACCAATTTTTCATTTATATTTTCCATGATATTAGTTTTGTTTTTCTGATAACATGACTTGAAAGTTTTAGTTTGATATTAGAAAGAACATTTTAAAACCGGAGTTTCTGAATGTTAAATTCAAATTGATAAATTAGCTTATTATAAATTTTTAAAACATGAAAAAAAATATTCTGATTCTTTGCATATTATTGTTTTCCGGACTGTTGTTCAATTCCTGTAAACAGAATACAACTGTTGCATCCGCAAGCACAGATTCTGTAAAAAATATTTCCCGGGTTTTTGATAATTATTGGGAAGAGAACGCCAAACTTTTTCCTTTAGACGCAACCACACAGGGTGATAACAGATATAACAATATTTTAAATAACGATGCCACACAAAGCTTCCGTGATAGTCTTAAAAGTTTTTATCAAAAATATTTAAATGAGGTTACAGCTTTTGATCGCGAAAAGCTGGATGAAAATGAAAAGATCAGCTATGACATTTTTAAATATGAAATGGAAACTAAGCTGAAAGGCTTAACCTTAAACACATGGATGATTCCGACACATCAATTCTGGGGATTACCAATTACCATGGGACAATTAGGCTCTGGTGACGGAAACCAGCCTTTTAAAACCATTGAAGATTATGAAAATTGGTTGGGGCGTGTTAAAAGTTATTCTGCATGGACCGATACGGCCATTGGAAACTTTAGAAAAGGAATAGAAGCGGGAGTAGTGTTGCCAAAATCATTGGTAGTAAAAATGATTCCACAAATGGAAGCTATGGCAGTTTCAGATCCGACCAAGAGTTTATTCTATAGCCCGCTCAGGAAATTCCCTTCCAGCTTTTCAGATTCAGACAGTACCAGACTGGTAAATTTATACAGACAAGCAATATTAAAACAATTAACGCCATCATATAAAAAGATGGCAGAATTTTTAAAGAACGAATATTTGCCTAAGGCAAGAACTTCAACAGGAATTTCGGCAGTACCTGGTGGGAATGAAATGTATAAATATTATGTAAAGTACTGGACGACCACCGACAAAACTCCTGAAGAAATTTATCAAAGTGGATTATCTGAAGTAACACGGATCAAATCTGAAATGGAAAAAGTGAAAGAGCAAACTGGTTTTAAGGGAACTTTAACTGAGTTTTTCACTTACATGAAAAACGATCCGGAATTTATGCCATATAAAACACCGGAAGATGTTTTGAATGCTTTCAGAAAAATTCATCAAACAATGGAACCAAATCTGGAAAAAATGTTTGGTAAAGTTCCAAAAAGTAAATTCGAGATTCGCCAAACCGAAGCTTTCAGAGCGGCGTCTGCAAGTGCAGAATATAATCAGGGTTCGCCAGATGGCACCAGACCTGGAATATTCTACGTTCCTATTTTAGATGCTACCAAGTTTAATGTCACATCCGGCATGGAATCTTTGTTTTTACACGAAGCAATTCCGGGGCATCATTACCAGATCTCTTTACAACAAGAAAATGAAAGTCTTCCCAAATTTCGTCGTTTTGGCTGGTATGGAGCGTATGGCGAGGGCTGGGCTTTATATAGTGAATCATTAGGAAAAGAATTGGGTTTGTATACCGATCCGTATCAATATATGGGTGCATTGGGCGATGAAATGCACCGTGCAATCCGTTTGGTGGTGGATGTGGCCATGCATACAAAAAACATGAGCCGCGAAGAGGCGATAAAGTACATGATGGATAATGAGGCCATTTCTGAAGAGGGCGCAATTGCCGAAATTGAGCGTTACATGGCCATTCCTGGTCAGGCTTTATCTTATAAAACGGGAGCTATGAAAATCAGGGAGCTGAGAGAGAAATATACCAAAGATTTGGGCTCTAAATTTAAACTATCGGATTTTCATGATGAGATTTTAAAAGGTGGGGCTATGCCATTAGAAATTTTAGAGCGTAAGATGGATGTCTGGGCAGCAAGCAAGAAATAGTTAAAAATGCTTTAAAATTGTAGGAGCCGGGTTTTTAAATCCTGCTCCTTTTTATGCATTGAACAATCATTCAAATTCTCTACTCTTCCTTAATCTTTATTCCTCAATCTTATTCTTTACTCTTTGTTCTTTAATCATTGTTCCTTAATCTTTGTTCTTCAACGCTTCTGCAATTGCTTTTTGAGCGAGAGGTTCCATCACTTTATAACCTGCCGGATTGGGATGAACTCCATCTTCTGAATAAATTCTATTCAGGCCATTCCGTTCATCAACCATTGGCGTGAAATAATCCAGATAAATTATGCCCTGAGAATCTGCATAATCCTTGATCATTTTGTTGAGCTTAATTATTTTACCTGCCGGTTCTAATCCGGGTTTCCAGGGATAATCAAAAACAGGAAGCACCGAACATAAAACGACTTTTATATTATTTGCCTTTGCGATTTCTGCCATGGAAAATAAATTGTCAGCGATCATTTTCAAAGTTGATGGTCCGGTATTGCCCGCGATATCGTTTGTTCCGCCTAAAATCAGAACCACTTTTGGTTTTAGATCAATTACATCAGCACGAAAACGAACTAAAAATTGGGGAGTTGTTTGTCCGCTGATACCACGATTGATATAGGATTTATTCTGAAAAAATTCCGGAGATAGCTTTGACCATCCTTCGGTTATAGAATTTCCAAAAAAGACAATTCGCGTTTCATTACTATCAGTCATATTTATTTGACGATTTTCTTCGCGATAGCGATTTAAATTTGCCCAATCCTGAGCCAATAAAAAATTGGGTAAAAACATTATTAATACAGTGCAGATTATTTTAAGTGTTTTCATGGCAGGGATTTATTCTAATTAAATATCATGAAATTATTCTGCAATCTGACTTTAGAAATATTGAGCAAAAAAGATGTCCCTCCAAAAAGAGAGACATTTATGAATCAGATATTTTAATTATTATGGTATTTAATTGTTTCGATTTTGATCTGCATAAGCAAATACTTTTTGTAATAAGTTTGTATTTCTGGCCGAAATATTATTCCTTATTTTTAACTCCTCTTTGGCGATTTCTAAAAATAATCCGTCAATAGCTTTTTGTGTTACGTAGGCTTTTAAGTCCGGATTTACACGACCAACCAAGGGAATTTGATTGTAACGGTTGATAACATCTGTCCAATAACGCGTAGCACCAACTTTATTTAAACTTGATTCTATAATGGGTTGAAATTTTCCACGCAACTGATCGCTGGTTACACGTTTAAAATATTCTGTAGCGGCATCATCCTGACGTCCCAATAAAATATTAGTCGCATCGGCAATAGTCATTTGCTTAATGGCAGAAATGAAAATGGGTTTTGCTTCCTGCGCTGCATCTTCTGCCGCCCGGTTTATGCTCAAAATAACATTGTCTGCTAAGGAGTTTAGACCTAAAGTACGCATGGTGCGTTCCACTTTTTGGGCTTCCTCAGGGAATAAAATTTTCACTGCCAGATTTCCGAAATAACCATCTTTTGCAGAAAGTCTTTCAGAACTGTAGGAAGTTCCAAATTCTAAAGCCTGCTTCAAACCCGAACTTATTTCGGCGGATGTGGGATTTCCAAATCCTGCCTGATTTAATACCTGCCCGGCTTGATTTAGTGTTTCACAACTGCTTAAAAAAAGTACGGAAGTAGCTATCGCGATGATCTTGAGTGATTTCATAATATTTATTTAAATAATAATAGCAAAAGGTTTGCCATAAAGGAATAAGGAACAAGGAGTAAGGATTAAGGAATAAAGATATAGGGATGATGCTCTTTCTGTCTTTGCTCTTTCTGTCCTTGCTCTTTCTGCCTTTGCTCTTTCTGTCCTTACTCTTTCTGTCTTTGTTCTTTGCTCTTTCTGTCTTTGCTCTTTCTGTCTTTGCTCTTTGCTCTTTCTGTCCTTACTCTTTCTGTCTTTGTTCTTTGCTCTTTCTGTCTTTGCTCTTTCTGTCTTTGCTCTTTCCATCTTTGCTCTTTCCATCTTTGCTCTTTGCTCCTTCCGTCTTTGCTCTTTCCATCCTTGCTCTTTCCGTCTTTCTTCCTTTATCCTACGGTCTTTGCTCTTTTCTGCTTATACTTGATTTCATAATTGAAAAGGACATTTGAAATTTGTAAGAAAATCTTCGGGAAATACACAGGCAGATGAGGAGGAATTGTTGAAGGAATATCGCGAAAGCGGTGACCTTGAGGTGCTTGGCGCATTGTATCAGCCGTACATGTATTTGCTTTACGGAGTTTGCCTTAAATATTTAAAAAATGAAGATCAGAGTAAAGATGCAGTTATGCAGATTTTTGAACAACTGATAGAGAAACTTCGAAAGCACGAAGTAAGTAATTTTAAAAGCTGGCTTTATTCGGTTGCCAGAAACTATTGTTTAATGGAATTACGTGTTTCCGGAAAATACCAAACTGTGCCGATTGAAGAAAATTTTATGGAAAATGGTGCTATTGTGCATCTGGATATTGAAGATATCCGAGAAAAGAAATTGACAATAATGGAAGCTTGCATAGAAAAGCTTCCTACAGAGCAGCGAGAAACCATTAATTTGTTTTATCTGCAGCAGAAATGCTATAAAGAAGTGGCGGATGAAACCGGATTTAACCTGAATAAAGTAAAAAGTTATATTCAGAACGGAAAACGGAATCTGAAAATTTGTATCGAAAAAAATAGTGAAGAATAACTGGCCGGATAATATAACAATTCAGCAATATCTGAAAGGTACGCTGGATGCCAAACTGATGCATCAGCTTGAAGAGAAATCTCTGGAAGATCCTTTTTTAGCAGACGCCCTGGAAGGATACAGTCAAACTCCGTCGGCTTCTGATTTAGGCTTAAGCATTTTGCAGCGTCAGCTGCAGGAACGGATTATGCATCAGCAGGAAAATAAGAAAGTATTTGATTTAAGCTGGCAGCGTTTAAGCATTGCCGCCGCAGCCGCTGTTTTGTTTATCTCTGCAGGTATTTTGTTTTGGATGAATAACAATCAGTTGCAACAGAAATCTGCCTTGCAAACTTCTCAAACAGAAGTAAACTTAACTCCAAAAGACAGTGTTTTACAATCAACAGCCCGAAGTAAAGAGGTTTTAAAAAATGGTGAAGATGAAACTTCTAAGCTTGACTTAAATATTTCAATTCCCATTTTTGGAATTAATGCGGATGAATATATAAATCCGGTTTCAGGGTTTAATACCTCGGATGTTCAACCAAAAGCTGGCTGGGAAAATTACAGTTCGTATATCCGCGAAAGCGTATTGAACTTGAAAACTGAAAATTCTTTGTGGGGAATTGTTGAACTGAATTTTACAGTTAATAAAAATGGTACGCCAGAAAACTTCAAAAAAATTAGCGGACTGACAGAAAATTTTAACAATGCTGTCTCCATCATTAAAAATGGTCCGCTTTGGAAATCCGTCGCTGGACAGTCAAATCTGGTAATTCTGGGCGTAAATTTTGGTGATAAGTAAGTAGAATTACGCTTATTCTGAAATTTTAATAATACTTTAGGTCTGAATAATGCGTTCAGCCCATTTGAGCTATCTGTTTACTAAAATACAATTTACTATTATGAATAGATTAATATATGTTTTACCATTGCTTGTTTTGTTTTCCTGCCAGAATAATAATAGCAGTAAATCAGGGGTTATTAATGAGCTGGCACCAAAAACAACAGATGCACAATCATTCTCTCAACCAGATAAAGCGGTTGTAAAACATCTGGATCTCGATATAAAAGTTGACTTTAAAACACAGATAATTTCTGGTGTTGCCAGCTGGCAGATAGAAAACCCCGGTAAAGCGAAAGAGATAATTTTTGACACCCGTGATCTTAAAGTCCAAAAAGTAACGCTTGATACCGGACAGGAAACGACATTTTCCATCGGCGAAAGCGTAAAGTTTATGGGCCAGCCGCTAAAAATTAAAATTGACAGTAAAACACAAAAAGTAAATATTTACTATAAAACTTCTAAAAATGCGGCTGCTGTTCAATGGTTAAATCCTCAGCAAACAGCCGGAAAGAAATTTCCGTTTATGTTTACACAATCAGAAGCAATTTTGGCTCGTACATGGATCCCAACTCAAGACAGTCCCGGAATTCGATTTACATATAATGCTAAAGTTACCGTTCCCCCTAATTTGTTAGCGGTAATGAGCGCAGAGAACCCTGAAAGTAAAAATGAAACCGGTGTTTACACATTTAAACAGTCGCATGCAATTCCTTCTTACTTACTGGCTTTAGCTGTTGGCGATCTTGAGTTTAAAGCTGTGGATGAAAGAACAGGTGTTTATGCAGAACCTGTAACCTTGCAAAAAGCGGTTTATGAATTTGCCGATATGGGCAAAATGGTAACTGCTGCAGAAAATTTATATGGTCCTTATAAATGGGGACGATATGATGTTTTAGTGTTGCCGCCAAGTTTCCCTTTCGGGGGAATGGAAAACCCTATGCTGACCTTTGCTACGCCAACTGTTATTGCCGGCGATCGTTCTCTGGTAAGCTTAATTGCGCATGAACTGGCGCATAGCTGGAGCGGAAATTTGGTAACCAATGCTACCTGGAATGATTTCTGGTTAAATGAAGGTTTTACCGTTTATTTTGAACGCAGAATTGTTGAGGCAGTTTATGGCAAAGACGAAGCGAAGATGCAGGAAGTTTTAGGTTTTCAGGATTTGAATGCCACTATAACTGATTTTGGAAAAGATAGTCCGGATACACGTTTAAAAGCTAATTTTGACGGTCGCGATCCGGATGACGGAGTCTCTGATATTGCTTATGAAAAAGGATATTCTTTCTTAAGATCTATAGAGGATAAAGTTGGTCGCCCGCGTTTCGACGCATTTTTAAAGAATTACTTTAAAACTCATGCTTTCACTTCGGTTAGCACAGAGGATTTTCTTGCAGATTTAAACAAAAACCTGATTAAAAATGATCAGGCGTTAAAAGATAGCTTACGAATTGATGAATGGGTTTACAAACCAGGATTACCTTCCAATGCTTTAAAAGTTACTTCTGAGAACTTTGTGGCTGTAGATAGTTTGATCAATAACTGGGAAAAAACCGGCAATGCAGCAGATTTAAAGCCTAAAACACAATCGACAAACGTAATGCT
>JBBRCI010000025.1:0-35236 GCA_038204935.1 Sphingobacteriales bacterium
CGAAGGGTAGGATATTGTTACTGTAAATAGGTTGCGAATTAAAAAGATTCATAATTTTTTTGTGGGGATGGCGTGAACTTATTCAATACACTAACCGTCAGAAATGAACAGTAATAAATATATCGTTTAACAGAAATGAAACATTCAATTACTTCTCGCAAATAAAATATTAAAACTTTCTTAAATTAATAAACAGTACAATCCCATTCAAGGTTTGGACGGTTATTTCAATTATCAGAATTACATCTAATTTGCAGTTACAAACTTTATTTAGTTATGTAGAGATGCCAGATTTTTTCAACTGACTCAAACGGGGTATTAGAAAAAGTGACTACTATCATTAAAATTACAGACCAGCCTCATCTAACCGCAGGTTACATCTGCATACTTTTGAGATATAAAAATCTCATTATGAAAGTCACAGCCTATAGTGTTAAAACTTGCGAAAAGGAATTTCTGGCCAAAGCAAACTATAAAAAACACGACATAACGCTTATTTCGAACAGACTTACGGATGATACGATAGAATACGCACGAGGAAAGGATGCCGTTTTAGTGTTTTCAAGCGATGACCTTTCTGAAGAAATATTAGAGGACCTGAAAAAATTCGGAGTTAAATACATTGTTACACGATCAACCGGAACCGATCACATTAATCTGGCAGTTGCAAAACAGCTTGGATTAAAGGTCGCAAACATTCCATCATACTCACCTCAATCCATAGCAGAGCATGCTCTGACTCTCATGCTCGCTCTTTGCCGGAATATTGTTCCGGCACATCAGCAAATGCTGGAGAATAATTTCACCCTTGATGCCTTAGTAGGTACAACTATCTATAATAAAACGGTAGGTGTGGTTGGTTTCGGACAAACGGGTCAGGCCCTTGTGCGCATACTATCCGGATTTGGATGCAATATTCTGGTATCAGATGTAGAGGATGTTGAACAAGGATGTATTGCCGCCGGCGCAACTCAGGTACCATTGGATGTCCTTTATAAAGAAGCAGATCTAATTTCTTTTCATATTCCGTTATCGGCACAAAGCAGACATATGGTAAATGAGGAAAGTATTCAAAAAATGAAAGATGGTGTTATACTGATTAATGTTAGCCGCGGCGCAGTGTTCAATTCAATTGATGTTTATAACGCATTGCAAAGGGAAAAGATTAGTAAGTTAGGAATGGATGTTTACGAATTTGAAAATCATATTTTCTTTTTCGATCATAGCCATGATATGGTAGACGATCAGCTTCTTAAATCTTTTATTCAGCATTCACGATGTTTATTGACCCCTCATCAGGCTTTTCTCACAAGGGAAGCTTTACAAATCGTTTCAGAAAGGACCATTAAACACTTGGATAACTGGGCATCAGAGGAGCCCGCCGAAATCAAGTAGCAAGGCGGATATAAATGCGCTTTTTTAAATGTTGGTAAGAACTGGGAGCTGATGAATATCACATAAACACTTGTTCAAAATCATTGAATACAACCTCTGCGATAACGACTTTTATAGGATAAACAATTTAATTATGAATACATCTGATTCACAACTTTCATCTGAATTGCAGGAACTTTATCTGCAAAATAAGGAGTGGCTTTCTGACATTCATTTCCTTGAAGATGAAACACGGTTTTTTCAAAAGCTTTTCGACAAAGTGTTGTCATCTTCTATTGATGAGGACAAATTTGAAGAAGTTAAATTTATAGATTCCAGTTTAAGTGAATTGCAAAACAGGCGGGCTAAACTAAAAACCCTGATAAATTCACAATTACAGTTGTTGCAATCCTTGATTAAGGATCAAACACAAAAAATGGACCTGCAATTCATAGAAGCTAATACTAAGGCTTCAAATGAGATTAAGGCTTTATTCAGTTCTGACAAGCTTATTAAAAAGGAATTGTATACCCTTGTAGAGCAAGTTATTTTAAAGCAGAAGGATAGTCATCTACTCAATTGAAGGACTCTCTATATAATATTTTCAATATCGATATTGTGGATTACAAACATTTGAAATACTTGCTATCAGCGATGATAGTCATCAGTTTTTCTCTCCAAGGCTGTGCTCAGACGCCTGAAAGGGTAAGTGTTGCTGATTCCGTAAAGACGGAAATGAGTATTACAGGCAATTTCAGCAGGCAATCAGATCTTGTTTTTGACAGCACTCAAATAACTCTTTTCTTCGAAAGATTTCCTGGTGTTAAAAATTATGAGAAAGATGTGAGAGGGTTTTATCGTAGCAGGAATTTTTCATATGCATGGTTCGAGAAGGGATTACTGATTGAGCAGGCTGGGAACTTGTCTGGAAGAATTTTGAACATCGAAAATGACGGTATCTATAAGAAGCTGTTCTATCAGCATGCTCTTGATTCATTGTTACACGGAGCGAATGAAAAGAGCGATTTAAGCCAGCCCGACATATCTCTTGAACTTCTTCTAACATCAGAATATTTCGCCTATTCAAAATTGGCCTGGGAAGGTATGAATTCTGATGTTAGCAAGGCAAATAGATGGTATTTGCCGAGGAAGGCCATTGACTATAATAGTTATCTGGATACTTTATTAAATACACCCGCAGACAAAACCGCAGGCAGAGAGCCAGTTTACCGCCAATATGAACTACTTCGCGGATATCTAAGAAAGTACCGGAAATTAGATGATAATGAAAATTGGCCACCAATCAAACTGGCGAAAAGTAAGCCTGGTGACTCTTCATTATTCATATCACAAATAAAGAAACGGCTTTTTAAACTCGGGGACTTTAGTGGGGATACACTCAACAGATTTTTCAATTCAGAACTTTCAGAAGCTCTGGTAAGTTTTCAGAAACGTCACGGATTAAATCCCGGTGGTTTAGTAGATAAAGAGACCATTTCACAGTTGAATATTCCTTTGAAAAGCAGAATCAAACAAATTATTGTAAACATGGAACGAAGCAGGTGGCTTCCGGTAAAGCTGGAAAGCAACTATGTAGCAGTAAATATTCCTGCATTTAGATTGCATGTTTATCACGCCGACAGCCTGTTATGGAGTTGCAAGGTTGTGGTTGGCCAAACAACTCATCCAACAACTCTTTTTTATGGTGAAATTAAGTACGTGGTATTTAGCCCGTATTGGAATATACCTCCCGGAATCCTTCTTAATGAGATTATTCCGGGAATGAAGAAAAATTCCTCCTACCTCGCAGAACATAACATGGAAATTACCAGTTATAAAGACGGATTACCTGTTATAAGGCAGAAGCCCGGGGCTTCCAACTCTCTTGGTCTTGTAAAATTTCTTTTCCCGAACAGCTACAATATTTATCTTCATGACACACCTTCGAAATCGTTGTTTGAAGAATCTTCAAGAGCATTTAGCCACGGTTGTATACGTATTGAGAAGCCAGCGAAACTGGCTGCATTCCTTCTCAATGATATGGATAAATGGAGCCCGGAGAAAATCAATAAGGCAATGCATGCAGGAACCGAGCAATATGTTACATTGACCAATAAGGTTCCCGTTTTTATCTCGTACTTTACCGCGTTTATAGATCGGGAGGGCAAATTAAATTTCAGAAATGATATTTATAATCTCGATGAACGGCTTGCTTCAATGATCATTTCTGGCGAAGGTGTTAATTACTAGTTTTTTAAGAAAATACGTACACATGTTTACTCCAAATTATATATCCGCGGATCAGGCTTTAAGCTATATTAAGCCAGGTAGCCGCATTTTTATACACGGCAGCGCTGCTACACCAATATACCTGATTGCGGCACTGCAAAAGAGGCATGAAAGCCTTCATGATGTTGAACTTGTCAGCATTTCTACCCTTGGCGATGTGAATTTTGATAAGCCGGAATATCGTAAAACGTTCTTTTTTAATTCGCTGTTTGTATCTGCAGCTACAAGAAATGTTGTCAACAGTGAGGATGGTGATTACGTACCTGTATTTCTAAGTCAGATACCCTTATTGTTCCGCAGAAATATTCTGCCAATTGATGTTGCCCTGATCCATGTTTCTCCGCCTGACAAACATGGTTATTGCTCTCTGGGTACATCAGTTGACATTGCCAGAGCAGCAGTTGATATGGCCAAACATGTTATTGCTCAGGTAAATCCATTGATGCCGAGAACACATGGAGATAGCTTTATTCACATTAATAAAATTAATTCTATGGTATGGCATCAGGCAAATCTTCCCGAAGTGGATTATTCGTCTGCAGTAACCGATGTGGTAGAAAAGATAGGATATAACGTGGCATCGATGATAGAGGATGGCGCAACCTTGCAATTAGGTATTGGAAGTATTCCGGATCAGGTGCTTAAGAACCTGACTACACATAAAAATCTGGGTATCCATACTGAAATGTTCTCTGATGGAATAATTCCCTTAATTCAAAATGGAGTAATCAATAACTCTCAAAAAGTAATAAACATCGGGCGGTCTATTACTGCCTTTATAACCGGAACGCGTAAATTATATGATTTTGTAGATGATAACCCGGGCGTAAGAGTGATGGACATCAGCTATGTTAACGACACCAGTATTATTCGGAAAAATCCTAAAGTAACAGCTATCAATAGCGCTATTGAGATTGATCTTACCGGCCAGATATGTTCAGATTCTATAGGTACATACCAGTATTCAGGCATTGGAGGCCAAATGGATTTTATACACGGAGCCTCACTATCAGAAGGAGGAAAGCCTATCATTGCGATCCCATCTCAGACCAACAAAGGTATTAGCAGGATTGTGCCTTTCCTAAAAGAAGGTGCCGGTGTTGTAACCACACGGGGGCATGTTCACTGGGTAGTTACAGAGTATGGTATTGTAAACCTGTTTGGCAAAAGCCTGAAACAAAGGGCGAAAGCCCTGATCGGCATAGCACATCCAGATCATCGTGAAATGCTGGAGATTTCGTATAATAAAAGGTTTTGAACACCTTGTTATGGCGATCGATAGTATAGAATTAGCTTAAAAAAGTTTAATAATTCCGAATATCAATTGTTCCCGTTTAAATTTTTTAATTCTCTTTTGCTGAATTCTTTTGAAACAACTTCCTGATTGCTTTCAACTGTATATTCCTTTCTGGGAATAAGAATTTCATTACCATCTGAAGTATAAAAGCTGGGTGTAATAAATGCGTATAAACTTTTTTCAGCGTCATGACCGGCCGCCAAATTAAAATCACTGGCTTTTAAATAATAGATCATTAGTGAAAGCCGGTAATTGGTATCATCGGCAGAATATTTACTGTTTAAGCCAAGAGCAGTTTGGGGAAATACAGTATCTCCTTCCTTTACTAAAATACTTCCTTTCTTAAATCCGGAATATCGGGCCAAAGTTCCATCGGGGTGTTCTACCAAAATCTCATTCCGTTGTCTTGTATAATTCAATTGTTTTGTACTGTCAAGTTCAAACTCATCTTTAATACTTACCACAATTCCTTTTCTGATTGCTGTTATTGTTTCTTCCTTGTCCGTAAAAAAATTGTATGATTTCCAATCTTCCGGCGCTGTTTTACCAAAATACAAAGCTCCCAAATAAGGAGATTCCTGTGCTCTGATTAAGCTGCCCTTTTTGAACGGAAGAATATAAGTAAACTCATCGGGCTTAACCCTGTTACTTCCCTGAAAATATCTGAAGGAATACGAATAACCTATTCCTTGATTCGCATTTAAAGGTTTCAGGCGCATAACATTGCCTGAAAAACCTCTAACAACCAAACTAGTTTGATTTTTAGGTTCAGAAGAATTAGTTAATCCATTAAACGTTATAAGTATGGTATAACTTCCGTGAACTTTTTTTTGATAATTAAATTCAACACTATTGTCTGGTTTAACCTCATGGCTAATTACAATAGCGGGTTCTTGGGCTTTAAGATTTATACCGCAAAAAAGCACTAAAAGGAACAGGTAAATTTTCTTCATATTTCTCATCAGCATTAATTTCCAAAATCAAAATCCTTTAAAGATTTGATTACAGCAAGCTAAAAATGATGAATAAAAAATAATAAACAAGAAAAAAAGGGTGAACGGTACTTATTAATGAGTGAACGGTATACTAAAAGATTAACCTTGCTTATTCTTTCCTTCGATATTCCAGATCATATTCCGAGTTCCAGGTTTTCTCATTGTCTTTAGAAATTTCGCCCCATTGCCGCACTTTATCTTTGCCGAGATTAAAAAATGTAAGGCGTCTTACTGCCATTGAGTCGCGTTTAAAGGCAAATGGAACCGAAGTAAACACCATTTTATTATTTTCGAATTTCCCTTTTAAATATTCGGTAGTTCCGCCGGCATTGTCAACCCAGGTTTGCTGCCATTGTTTGCTGCTGGAATTATAGGTATTAAAACTTTTTCCTGTATAATTAAAATTATTTGGAGCTTGTACACTGGTCCATTCTTCTAAAATAATGCAGCTATCCAGAAGGATACTTATTTTACTGTCGCCTGCTTTTTTGTTCTGTTTGCCATAAACATCCCAGTTACCTAACCAGAAATCAAACTGCCGGTAAATCGGGTCTGAGCAGGGAAGCTTTTGCTTGCTTTGAGATTTCGCTTCCGCGAAGACGAATAACAACATGAATAAGAAAAACGAGGATATAAAGAAAGATCTGATTTTCATATCTGAAGAGTTTTAAATTAAATGTTATTTCGAAGTTAATTCTACAAATTAAATTTACAATCACCCCTTTCGGGTGATATTCAGATTGATTTAAATACTTACCTTAGAATTGAAATTACTTACCTATAGAAGTAAGAGAAAGGAGCAATATGAAAAGTAAATTTTTTTTGTTGGCATTTTTATTCTTCTGTTTTAATTCTTTATTAGCAAACACAGGAAAAAGTTGCACTGAGAAAACTCTGGTTCAAAATAAGATCCAATGTGTAAAAACCTGCTCCAAAACCTCAGCAAAATCTGTAAAAGCTACTTTAAAATCTAAACAGGAAAGCCGCATAACAGAGGAAGAAAATGCGCTGATAAATTTTGTTAGAGACAAAATTTTATTTTTCACAAGGTATTTCCCGGACGATACATTGCTTAAAAACTTTTTCGAAATTGATAGTCAGACAGAACGTCCAATAGCCTCAAAATTCAAGTGGGAACCTAATTAAAACTTGAAACTGTTTTTACTGAATTCGAAGTATTCTTTTACATCATAATCCGGACAACCGCCTTTTTTTGTAGCGATAAAAGCGCCCATACTTACCGCATTTTTAATAATATTATTAGGGGAGTTTTTGTAAAAATGATTGGCAATAAAAGTAGCCAGAAAAGAATCTCCGCTGCCAATTGTATCTTTTACTTCAACATCCGATCCCCATGCATGGTATGATTCATCATTTTTATAATAAGATGCGCCAAACTCGCCCTTGGTAACAATCACTTCGGGTATGTTAAAACGCTCCTGAATAAACTGAACCCTTGAAATTTCATTATTAAAAGAACCGCTGAATAACAATTGCGCCATTTCCAATTCGGCCTCGTTAAATTTTACAATATCAGCTTTAGCCAAAAGCTCTTCGAGCAATGCTTTATTATAAAATGGCGGACGTAAATTAATATCAAATACCTTGATAGAATCTGTTTCTAAAAATTGAAAAAGCGTGTCTTTCGACTTTTTATTACGCGAGGCCAGACTTCCATAAACAAAATATTCTGCCTTATTTATCTCATCAAAATCTGCGTCAAAGTACTCTATAAAATCCCATGCAACCGGAAACACAATTTCATAAGTTACTTCATTCCCGTTGCCCATTCGGGCGATAACTTCACTGGTTGAATATTCAGAATCGTGCTGCAGCAAATTGGTTTTAACAAACCAGTTTTCCATTAATTCCTCCAGCTTTCGTCCATTTTCATCCGCTCCAATTTTACTTATTACAGAAGTTTTTAAACCTAGTTTTGTTAAATGATAAGCCACGTTTAAGGGCGCTCCTCCGGGCTGAGGTCCATCGGGCAGAACATCCCAAAGAACTTCGCCGAAGCAAATAACTGGTGTTTTGGTATTCTCTGAATTGGTATTCATCAGAATAGTATTAGTTTTAATGCAGAGAAATGTGCTGGCAATTACCAGACAGTTTTAAATTTACTCAATGCAATTTAAACTTCTGTTTATTTAATTATTCAACAGTAATAAAAGAATCTGCTTTGACTCAGAATAAAAATTAATAAATTACAATTAATAAGCTGATGTTACATCATGACCAAATTTCAGGCAGTTCTTAATCATAAATGCCCTCGTTGTCGTAAAGGCGACATTTACAAATCAAGCGCCTTTTCATGGCATTACGGTGATATGTATGAGCATTGTCCGGTTTGTGGTTTACGCTACGAGATTGAACCAGGCTTTTTCTATGCCGCTATGTATGTGAGTTACGTATTTATCGTAGCCGAACTGGTCACAACCGGAATTATAACTTTCTATTTTATTGGCGATAGCAATGTATGGCTAACAATCGGCATAGTGCTCTCCCCTGCGTTTCTGTTATTTACTTTTAACTACAGATATTCCAGAACACTTTTGCTGCATTTTTTATCGCCCATAAAGTATTGGGGAGAATAATATTTGATTTTATATGCTTTGTCTAATTTCATTTAAGTTTTAACAATTTTAAATAAAGGACAAAAAACTCTTTTATTTTTAAATAAAGAATTACATTCGCAGTTGAGATGGGAATTTTTTCAAAAACCTGCGAATATGCTTTGAGAGCAGTATTCTTTATTGCACACAGAACATCAGAAGGAGGCCGGGTAGGTATAAAAGAAATTGCCAGCGGGGTTGATTCTCCTGAATATTTTCTGGCAAAAATTTTACAGGATCTCAGTAAGAGAGGAATTGTTCAGTCGGCAAAAGGACCTAATGGCGGTTTTTACATGGAAGAAAAAGCACTTAAGCAACCGCTTTCAAATATCGTACAAGCTATAGACGGAAAGTCAATATTTACCGGTTGTGCCCTTGGTCTGGAAATTTGCTCTGAAAAAAACCCCTGCCCATTGCATAATGAATTTATAGATATACGCAATCAAATTCAGCACCTGCTTCAAAATACAACTATAGAAGAATTTAATGAGGATTTGAATTTAGGTTTAACAACTCTAAAAAAATAATTTTGATCCTGAAAAGGATATAAGATCTTAATATATTATTAATAAAAATGAGCATTATAATCCACTCTTTGTCAATTCTTTCAAATGCATTTCTGACTCTTCCGGTAAATGTAAGCACATCTGGTTATGTGCCTCTTAATATTAACTTACCCGTAATTTTTATCGCCTTTTTGCTTGTTGCGGTATTGCTAATTCTGTTTCTGGTGCTTTATCTCAACAACAAAATTAAAGCAATCAGATCAGTAACAAACCAGAAAGATCTCAACTTGAATAATTGGAAAAAGCATTTCAATAATCTTAACAGCAAACAAATTGAGGGTTATTTGAAATTCAGGAAAAATGCCAAGAAAGCAGTTGAAGATAAAAAGATACTTACTGTTGCTGTTTTACTTACCATAATTGCGTTTGTGCCAAAGCCAGCGCTTGCACAAACTACCTCCACCGGATCTTTATTGAGCGAGGGTGGTATCATAATCACGCTTATTTTAATAGCGATTCCAATTCTAGCCGGTATTATATTGATGATTGTAAAAGTGAACGGATCACTTAACAAATATCAGGATAATAAAAAACTCGCTGAGGCTGATAAACTCGCAGAATATCTCAGATCTCAAAATGATGATGATCTTGACCTGCAAATACAGAAACGTAAAGAAGCACTTGATTACTCACTTACAAATACCGAATTAGCAGGCAATTTACCTGCGGAGGATTCAAAGGGATTACTCGATCAGGTGATAAGCAATCCGGAATTACCTGTTGTTTCTCTGAAAAAAAAGGCTGTAAAACGCCCTGCAATTGATCCTGAATTATCAAAATTGATTATTTGGTTTATAGTAGCAGCTACGTTCTGGCTGATTTTTGGAACTTCAGTGGGCGAATATTTAGGTATTAAGTTCGTAACGCCTGAAATTGACCAGATAAGCTGGCTAAGCTTTGGAAGGTTAAGGCCTGTTCACACCAATGCAGTTTTCTGGGGTTGGGCTTCTTTGGGAATGCTCGGATTAGGATATTACATAGTGCCACGCGTGGGCAACACTAATTTGGCTAGTATAAAGTTGGGTTGGTACACATTTTATCTGATCAACGCTGCTGTAATTTTGGGAACAATAAGCCTTATGGCAGGTATAAATAATGGCGGTGGTGAGTATAGAGAATATATTTGGCCTGTTATGTTGCTGTTTGCTATCGGCGTAATATTAACATTAATTAATTTTCTGAAAACGATTGCTAATCGCAAAACAAAAGAAATTTATATAGCAAACTGGTATATAGTTGCAGCAATAATTTTTGCTATTGTAATTACAATTGTGGCCTATGTACCGCTTTGGCAGGATGGGCTCGGCGAAACCATTATACAGGGTTATTACATGCACCAGGGAGTTGGCATGTGGTTTATGCTGTTTACCCTTGGAATTGTATATTACTTTTTGCCTCAGCAGTTAAACAAACCTATTTATTCATATAGTCTTGGTATTCTGGCCTTTTGGGGACAAATACTTTTTTATACTGTAATCGGCACGCACCACTTTGTTTTCAGTTCAATTCCGTGGTGGCTGCAAACTACTGCTATTGTAGGTAGTGTTGGGATGATTATCCCGGTAGTGGCAGGATCTACAAATTTTATTCTCACATTTAAAGGGGCATGGTATAAAATTTCTACCAGTTACACGCTGCCGTTTTTCCTGATTGGTATAATTTTTTACTTTACAGGATCTTTGCAGGGAACAGCCGAAGCCTTCCGCTCTACTAACTTAATTTGGCATTTTACCGATTTTACAGTAGCCCACTCCCACCTTACCATGTACGGTATCATCTGCTTTTTTCTCTGGGCAGGAATTTATGCTCTGCTACCGCGACTGACCGGTAAAGAAGCCCCCCAAATAACAGTAGGAGCTCATTTTTGGCTTGCACTGATCGGACTTTTATTTTATACGGTGCCCCTCATGTACGGAAGTACATTAAGAGGATTAATGTGGATTGAAGGGAAACCATTTATTGACAGTGTTGTGTTAATGGCACCTTACTGGTTATGGAGAGCAATTGGCGGAAGTTTGATGTGGTTATCGCACCTGTTCTTTGCTTATAACATTTACAAAATGATTAAAGGAGGCAGCACTATTGATGTAAGCGACACGGCAATTGAAAAACTTAATCAATCCTATTCCGAAACAACATCTAATCTTTAATAACCTTCCAAATGGAATTCTTTAATAATTACAAAAAACTTTTTTTAACAGCCTTTATTTTGTTTCTGGTTCTTACTCTGTTTGTCTGCATATTTCCTGCTGTCAACATTCAGAAGAATAATGCACCATTACCAAATGCAATAGCTTTAAGTGATGATGCAATAAAAGGTAAAGCAGTTTTTATATCAAACGGATGTGTTGCCTGTCATACCCAACAGGTAAGAAATGTTGAGATGGACCAGGTATGGGGAGAACGACCAAGTATTCCTGCTGATTATGCAGATATACACCGAACAGATTTTTGGCGAAACACCGCTACATTAATGGGTACAGAACGTACCGGTCCCGACCTTACAAATATTGGCCAGCGCCAACCTAGTATCGAATGGCATCTTGTACACTTTTTTAACCCGCGTATTGTAGTTAAAGAATCAATCATGCCTTCTTATCCGTGGTTGTTTACAATTAAGAAAGAGGCTAAGGAAGGGGAAGTGGTAGTAAATGTTCCGGATGAGTTTCTTGTAGGCGGCAACAAAGTTATTGCAAATGAAGAAGCCTTACAATTGGTAGCGTACATACAGTCTTTAAAACAAGTTAAACTTCCAACAGGAGTACCAGAACCTGACTTTTTATACAAGAATAAAAATGCTGCCCTGACGAACAAGCCGGGTGCTGTAAAAGAATTGAATGGAGCTTTACTATATTCTAATAATTGTCAAAGCTGTCATCAGGCAAACGGCGAAGGTCTAAAAGGAGCCTTCCCTCCACTTAAAGGAAGCAAAATTGTTTTAGACGACAATTCTGAGCTGATGGTGGATATTATTATGAATGGATACAGCGGTCGAGTGAAAGAAGGCTATCCTGTAATGCCGGGAATTGGCACAACTAATAATTTAAAGCCTGAAGAAATTGCTGCTATAATGAACCATGAGAAAACCAGTTGGGGAAACAACGTAAAGACGGTAAGTACTGTTGAGGTTAAGAAATGGATGGACAACGTTAAAAAATAATAAATGTCTGTTACATCAATCCTAAAAATTAACATGATGAACTTTAAAAAAGTATTTCTTCTGATATCACTTCTGTTTATCGCCAGGTTATCAATGGCATGTCCGGCCTGCGAAAAACAACAACCTAAATTATTTAAGGGAATAACACACGGAACAGGTCCGGATAGCCAGTGGGACTATTTAATTGTATCTGTCATACTTATAATCGTACTTATCACCTTATTTTATTCAGTTAAATGGATTATACGTCCGGGTGAAAAATCCGCTACGCATATCAAATACTTCATCTTAAACGAAGAGTAACATGGAAGAAAATAGCAAAATATTCATCTTCATGGATGAAGAAATTAAACCAATTGCCGAGCTTATTTCTCCGGTAAATTTTGAACTGGATACTTCTAAGCTTGTTGATGGCAAGCATATGCTTAAAATAGTTAGCAGAGATCATACTGGTAAGGAAGGTTTAAGGCTAATACCATTTGAAGTGAGAAACGGGCCGGCTATTGCCATCGAAGGAATTGAAGAGAATGCAGTAGTTGATGGTGTAATTCCCATCATGATCAATGCTTATGGTAAAGGCAACTCAAAAAATTTTATGATTGTAGGCAGCGAGAGTCCGCAAAGTATACCATTCTGGATATTCATCCTGTTAATTGTATTTGCAGCCTGGGCAATCTATTTCCATATCACATCTTCAGCAATTAATCTATACAAATGAAACCCGATATAAGCAATCTTGATGATATAAAAATCTTTGTAGATGAATTCTACTTAAAAGTCCAGCAAGACGATTTGATTGGACCAATTTTTAACAATGTAATTTCTAACTGGACGCCTCATCTGGAGAAAATGTATAGTTTCTGGAATGCGGCTCTCTTTGGTATTCCGGGTTTTAAGGGAAATCCATTCTCCAAACACGCACCACTTCCTATAGCTGAAGCTCATTTTGAACGCTGGCTGCAGCTTTTCTCTGAAACAATAGATGCCTCCTTTGAGGGCAAAATAGCTACGGATGCCAAAAACCGGGCAGAATTAATGTCTTTGATGTTTTTAAGCCGCTTAAAAGACATGAAAGGCGGCGCAAACAAGGTAATTGTATAAAATGAATGGTTTGACAAACATATCTAAAAATGATGTTCTGACAGAAACAGATGTTAAACTTCTGGTGAATACTTTTTATGATAAAGTGAAAAAAGATGATCTTTTAAACCCCGTATTCAGTCCGGTTATAAAAGATGACTGGCCATCGCATCTGAAAAAGATGACAGATTTTTGGTCCACTCTTTTGCTGTATACAAAAAAATATAAAGACGATCCAATGCCCAAACACTTACCCCTGAAAATAAATAAGGAGCATTTTGACCGTTGGCTTGAGCTTTTTAATGAGACCATAGATGAACTCTTTGAAGGACAAATAGCAGAAAATGCCAGAAAGCGGGCGAACAGTATTGCACGAATTATGAAAGCGGTTAAAGGTATATCAGAATAGACAAATAAAGCCTGCATAATACTTACAGCCGATATTAAATATCTCAGATTAATATACATACCATGGAAACGAAACCGATCAAACGTTCTGAATACCTTAAACAGTTATCACGTGACCATCATTTCGGACTACTTTTTTGTTGGAAAATAAAAGAAGGGCTTAAGAAGAAAATAAGCTACGACCGAATGGTTAAATACATGAACTTTTTTTGGGAAGGTCATTTGAAAAATCATTTTGAAGACGAAAATAGTTTTCTATTCAACCGTAAAGATAAACTTTGCGAACAGGCAAAATCAGAGCACCTCCAGATTAGTGACCAAATAAGGAAAATTAACGAAACAGCAGAAAACAGTGAAAAAAGTTTTAAAGCGCTCGCTCAAATATTGACCGACCATATCCGGTTTGAGGAACGCACGCTTTTTCCTCATCTCGAACAAATACTAACCGAAGATGAACTGAAGGCAATCGGTAAACATTTGGAAAAGGAACATTCCGCCGGGTTTGAAGATGATTTCCCGGACCAGTTTTGGGTTGCCTAAAACATTAAAAACGCCCGACGGGCTAAAAAATTTACCCCGTTATTTATCCAATTAAAAGAAACAGAAATGATTATAAATGATTTGTTATCGCAGTTAGAAAGCTCCACATCACCGGTTACTAAAATACTACAGAAAGGCGAAAACTTTAAAGTAATTGCCATGGCATTTAAAAAAGAGATGATTCTGAAAGAACATAAAACGGCAATTCCTGCAAAATTGTTGGTGCTGGATGGATCAGTAGTTTTTAAGGAAGCTTCCAAATCTGTAGTGATGAATAAATATGATGAAATGGAAATCCCCGTCAATGAACTTCATTCTGTCGAAGCGCTTGCAGACAGTGTTTGCCTTCTGATACAGGGTTGAATAATTATTTTGAACTTCCAAGGTAGTGGCACTACCATAATAAATTAAGCACAACCATTTCGCTTTAACGCTTATTTACTTCCTGGTAAATGGCAGAATTAATTTATCTGCTAAATAATTTCTTATGTGACATTCGTCACTAAATCAGCCACATAAGCTTCATATATTGGTAGAAATATAAATGATATGAAAAAGAACATGGGCTTGCTTGATAAAACCATCCGTTTATCACTTGCAGCAGTAATAGCAATATTATACTTTACTGGAATAATTTCCGGAACCATTGCCATCGTTCTTGGCATAATTGCCATTCTATTCGCAATTACAAGCTTTATCAATTTCTGCCCCGCATACTTTCCTTTCGGGATTAATACCATATCTAAAAAGACATAATCATGAAAACCCATTATCAAATACTAATTGTAGGTGGCGGAAATGCAGGAATATCTATTGCGGCACGACTAATTAAAAAAGATAAAAAATTAGATATCGCCATCATTGATCCGTCAGAAAATCATTTTTATCAGCCCGCATGGTCATTGGTTGGCGGCGGAGTTTACGATATCAATAAAACTAGACGTAAAGAAGCGGATATTATTCCGGAACATACAGAATGGATTAAAGATGCGGTAAGCCATTTTATGCCCGAAGAAAATACAGTGGAGTGCGCTAGTGGCAGAAAAATTTCATATAACTATTTGGTAGTAGTTCCCGGCATCCAGCTAGACTGGAATAAAGTGAAAGGTTTGAAAGAGACTTTGGGTAAAAATGGTGTTTGCAGTAATTACACATTCGACTCTGCTCCTTACACCTGGGAAGTTCTTAAAAATTTTAAGGGCGGTAAAATGATCTTTACTAACCCCAATACGCCCATTAAATGCGGCGGAGCTCCGCAAAAGATCATGTATTTAGCGGCAGATTATCTTAAAAAGCATAAACTAACCGACAAATCTCAGGTTCATTTTTTTAGCGGCGGCGGAGTTATTTTCGGCGTAAAAAAATATGCTGATGTATTAAATGAAGTAATTAAAAATTACGGAATTAAAACTCATTTCCATCAAAACCTGGTTGAAATTGACGGCCCTGATAAACTGGCATATTTTGAAACTAAAGATGAAAAAGGTGAATCAGTAATTGTAAAAGAATCCTTTGACATGATCCATGTTACACCTCCTCAATCGGCTCCGGATTTTATTAAAAACAGTCCGCTTGCCATGAAAGATAATCCTTTGGGTTGGGTTGACCTTGATAAATACACTTTACAACATACAACTTACAAAAATATATTTGGCTGCGGCGATGCCGGAAATACGCCTAACGCAAAAACTGGTGCCGCGGTACGTAAACAAGCTCCGGTTCTGGTCAAGAATCTGCTTTCGCTGATGAAATCTCAACCGTTAAACGACAAATATTCCGGTTATGGATCTTGTCCCTTAATTACGGGATATGGAAAATTAGTTCTGGCAGAATTTGATTATGACAATGAACCAATGGAAACTTTCCCGTTTAATCAGGCAAAAGAACGTTACAGCATGTGGCTTCTAAAAACCAAAGTTTTACCCTGGATGTACTGGAATAAAATTTTAAAAGGAACCGCTTAGGGAGATATTTTTAAAGATCACACTCAAGCACAAACCCGCTCTACTTTGGTAAAGCGGGTTTTGTGGTTCTATTGGGAATTAAAACTCATCGATAATCGATTTACGGATAGCTTTATATAAATCCATTACATAAACGCTTAAATTTTATAAGATTCATTGTCAGGTTTGGGAAATCAAACAACTATTAGGCAATACCATTGTTCATAAATAAAGCACTACTAAATACAAAGGCAAAACGAGCAATTTAATAATCAATTAAAACAATGGGAACACAGGATATAAAGCGGTTAAAAGGTAAAGTCGCGATAATTACCGGGGCAGATTCGGGAATAGGCCAGGCTATAGCTAAAGAATTGAGCGCACAAGGTGCCATTATACTTATTAATTACCATTCTGATAAAAAGGGGGCAAACGAAACTTTAAAGATGGTTGAAAACAATGGCAGCACTGGCCTCGTGTTTCAGGCAGATGTTTCTGACTATGATCAGGTGAAGGAAATGTTCAAAACATCCCAATCCAAATTAGGAACACCCTGGATCCTGATAAACAATGCCGGAATAGATGCATCAGGGAAAACTCTGGATGAAATTGACATAGACATGTTTGATAAAACTATCCGTACAAATTTATATGGCACCTTTTATAATTGCAGGGAATTTATAAAAATCAGGAAGGCTGACGGAGGGAATGGAAAGATCGTTAACATTACATCGGTTCATGAAGATATACCCCGGGCCGGAGCCGCTGAATATTGCGCCAGCAAAGGAGCGGTTCGTAATTTAACGCGTTGTTTGGCCTTGGAACTGGCGGAATTTAAAATCAACGTAAATAATCTGGCTCCCGGAATGGTATTAACGCCAATGAATCAGAAGGCGATAGACGATCCCGAATTTTTAAAAAAGCAGGTTCAAAGTATTCCATGGAAACGTGCGGCAGAACCTTGGGAAATTGCAAAACTGGCGGCCTATCTGGTTTCTGAAGACTCCGCGTATGCAGCAGGACAAACCTTTACGTTAGACGGTGGGCTTTCTCAAAACATGGGACAAGGAGCATGAAAGATTATAAAGTAAAAAAAATTGAGGAGCTTAAGCTGGAATGCACATCGCCTTTATCAGGAATGTTCAAACTAAGTCCATTTATATGGGAAAAAAATGGCGTTTACAACATCATGCTTCGTGCTGTAAATCCTTCGGAAGATGCTACACAAAAAGTTGCAAGGGCTTATCACGGAACCTCAAAAGATGGACTTCATTTTAATATGAATGATGGACCTGCTATTGCGCCTGGAACAAATAGCTATGATAAAGACGGTTGTGAAGACCCTACTGTAATATTTGTAAATAATAAATATCTGGTTTATTATACCGGATGGAATCAAACTAAGCAGGAAGGCCAGCTTTTACTTACGGAAGGCAAAAACATGGGAACCCTCTCATTAACAGGAATAGCAATACCAAGCCATGAGCCTTATATTAACCCAAAAGAAGCCACGGTTACACAATTAAAGGATGGTAAATGGGCGCTTCTGTTTGAATATGCAAATGAAAGTCGTTCTAAACTTGGAATTGCATACAGTGAAAATCCCGATGGACCCTGGAAAATAGAAGGTGAATTTTTACCTGCTGTAGAAAATTCATGGGACTCCTATCATTTAAGTCCGGGACCTGTGTTGACAGATAGCTTAAATCAAACTGTTATGTTTTACAATGGATCTGACGCAAACGCTCACTGGCGTATTGGCTGGGCAATTATGGATGCCGGGGGCAATGTAACCAAGCGTAGCAAATCTCCTTTTATCACACCTTCTAAAGGCAAGGATGGTGATACCGATATAGCATTTGCTGCCTCGGCTGTACTGGTTGGCAAAGAAATATGGCTTTACTATTCTATCGCAGACAAAGCAACGCACAGATCCATTATCACTCTGGAAGAGGATTAGTCGATTGAATCGTAAAAATCGCGAGATTCTACTAAATAATTATCTATGAGTATCAACTAAGTCTATCGTGAGTCGACTAGACAATTTATTCGGCTTAAATAAAACTAAAAACTGAGCCGATTAGAAATATTATTCAGCTCATACATAATTTAAGACATTTGGAACATTGCATTGAATTATAAAAAATGTATGAGCTTTTTCCGCCTTGTTACTTACTAGCCTATCTTTAATTGTAATAAGGCCATGGAAATATTTCGCCGACCAGATATCCAATACCTTTTGATCTGGAATAAATCGGCGGATGATATGAATCACCTAAATATGTGTCCATTATCATAAAAAAAAGTAACTTTCTACTGTAATATAGTAAAACGAAAAATCAAATTTATTATCATGAAAAAAGTTATTATTTTTTGCTCAATAGCGCTATTCATAGCCGCTTGTGGTGGTTCGGGCGAACAAAACAATTCTCAATCTACAGAACCGGCTACGGCAGACCAAACTGCCGAAGATGGAAAACCTTCTTATGATCCAAATCGAGGTGAGGGAAAATTCGAAAACGTACAGGTTAGCGAAAAGCTCGATGCGTCAATGGCAGAAAAAGGAGAAGCAATCGCTGATCTAAAATGCATGTCATGCCACAAAGCCACTGATGAAAGATTAGTAGGACCAGGTTGGGCAGGTGTTACATCACGTCATACCCCAGAATGGATTATGAATTTTATGACCAACACTGATGCCATGATTGACAAAGATCCTAAAGCTCAGGCCATGCTTGAAATTTGTATGGTTCGTATGCCTAATCAGAGTTTAAGCGATGATGATGCACGCAATATATATGAGTATATGCGCAAAATTGATGGTGTAAAATAATATATCACCTTCAGCTTTGATCGAATAATTGCATCCCGTTTTCTTTAATAGTTTTTTATATTTTTTCACCTAATGAATTGATTTTTCATCAGAGGAGGTAAGCTTTGCCTTTTTTTATCCAACTTAATATTACAAACATGAAAAAGATTTTTTTAACAGCCTTTTCGCTATCAGCATTAATTATGCTGAGCATTTCAGGCTGTAAACCCAAAAATGCAGCAGACTCCATCAGTGGCGACGCTGCCGAAAGAGTTTATGTTGCCCCCGGCAAGTACGATGAATTATACAATTTTGTTTCCGGTGGCTTTAGCGGCCAGGTGAGCGTTTACGGAATACCGTCAAGTCGCTTACTTAGGGTAATTCCTGTTTTTTCGGCTGACCCTGAAAGTGGCTGGGGATACAATGAAGAAACAAAACCGATGTTGAACACTTCACATGGGGAAGTTCCCTGGGACGATCAGCATCACCTCGACTTATCACAAACCAATGGTGAAAGTGACGGCCGGTGGTTATTTGCCAACGCCAATAATACACCACGGGTTGCACGTATTGATTTGAAGACTTTCCGTACATCCGAGATCATTGAAATACCAAATAGTGCTGGTAATCATTCCTCTCCTTTCATAACCGAAAATTCGGAGTATGTTGTGGCCGGAACGCGTTTTAGCATTCCAATGGATGATAAAAATGGCGATGTTCCGATAGACACCTATAAGAAAAATTTTAAGGGAACAATCAGTTTCATTAGTGTTGCACCAACCGACGGTAATATGAAAATTGCCTTCCAGCTTTTATTGCCGGGTATGAATTTCGATTTAAGCCATAGTGGTAAAGGACCGAGCAGTGGCTGGTTTTTCTTTAGTACTTACAACTCAGAGCAGGCGCATACCTTGCTGGAAGTAAACGCTTCTAAAAACGATAAGGACTATATATTGGCGGTTAACTGGAAAAAGGCTGAAGAGTACGTAAAGGCTGGAAAAGGAAGAAAACAGACAGTTAAATATGCACATAACAAATATGATGATGCTACGCATTCTGCCTCATCTGAAATGGAAAAAGAAGTGACGGTTATTGATGTAAAAGATTTCCCCGATATTGTTTACATGATCCCTTGCCCTAAATCGCCACATGGTTGTGATGTAGATCCTTCAGGTGAATATATTGTAGGAAGCGGTAAACTGGCTGCGTTGATTCCAGTGTTTTCATTCAGCAAAATTCAAAAAGCCATTGCCAACAAAACTTTTGATGGAAATTATGAAGGAGTTCCGGTATTAAAATACGAATCTGCTTTATATGGTGAAGTAAAAAAACCGGGCTTAGGTCCTTTGCATACAGAGTTTGACGGAAAGGGAAATGCCTATACTACTTTCTTTATTTCATCAGAAATTGTTAAATGGAATATTAAAGACTTAAAGATTTTGGACAGGCACCCAACTTATTATTCTCCAGGCCACTTGATGATACCAGGAGGAGATACTAGAAAACCTTATGGAAAATATCTAATAGCTTATAATAAAATTACTAAAGACAGGTTCTTGCCAACGGGTCCTGAACTTGCACAAAGTGCTCAGTTGTTTGATATCAGTGGCGATAAGATGAAACTTTTGTATGATTATCCGAGCATTGGCGAACCGCATTATGCACAGGCTATTCCGGCTGATAAGATTGTAAAGAACTCTGTCAAAATTTTCAAACTGGAAGCAAATAAACACCCCTATGTAACTATGGGCGAAAAGAAATCAAAAGTTGTTCGCGAAGGAAACAAGGTTCATATATATATGACTGCTATGCGCTCTCACTTCTCTCCGGATAATATTGAAGGAGTAAAGTTAGGTGATGAAGTTTATTTCCACGTGACCAACCTGGAACAGGACTGGGATGTTCCTCACGGATTTGCAGTAAAAGGCGCATTGAATGCAGAATTACTGATTATGCCGGGCGAAACTTCTACATTAAAATGGGTTCCGTTAAAAACAGGTATGTATCCTATTTACTGTACCGACTTTTGTAGTGCGCTGCACCAGGAAATGTCAGGGTATGTTAGGGTTTCACCGAAAGGGTCCAATGTTCCTATCTCATTTAGCTTGGGTAAAAATTCAGCTGCCGCAGATTCACTTTTGAAAAAATAAAGTCAGGAAAATAAAAAGGCCATAATGGCCTTTTTATTTTTAATGTAAACCATTTAAAATTAAACGGATTATGAAAACTCTCTTCAAATTACTAGCAATCACCGCTTTCCCTTTGCTGATTTCATGCAACCAGACTAAGACAGAAACGGAAGCCGCAACTCGGGCTGAAACATCCACTGATGCCATTTCAGCAGGCGGACAGGAAAATGTGAAAGACGATGATTCCCAAAAAGATGTGGTTAAAGTGGCCGTCGGCTCACCGGATCATACAACACTTGTTGCTGCCTTAAAGCAGGCCGAACTTGTTACCTCTCTTTCAAATGCCGGCCCGTTTACAGTGTTCGCACCAACTAACGAAGCTTTTAACAAGCTGCCCGAAGGAACTGTAGACGGATTAATGAAAGACGATAAAAAAGAAGACCTGCAAAACGTCCTTCAATATCATGTGTTCATGTCGGCTCTTAGTCCTGAATCACTCACAGACGGACAAACGCTGGGAATGGTAAACGGCGATAATGTTACCGTTACTGTAAAAGACGGAGTTGTTAAGTTAAACAATTCAGCTACCGTAATAACCTCTATCCGGGCTTCTAATGGGATCATATATGTTATAGATGGTGTGCTTTTGCCGCCACCTGCAAAATAAAAACAAATAGTATACAGATGTTGTAAACTATGCAGCATCTGTATACCTATTGATAAGCTGAAATTTACCTTTTGTAAATCAATTAGGTTTCTTTCAATTAAATTCCAATCTATGAAAGATTCAAAATTAACAGGAATTGGCCGAGCCATTACACTCCTGTGTGGTATTGGTTTAATAATCGTTTTATTTGTTCCGCTCTGGCAGATCGAATTGGAAGCACCTCAATATCCCGAGGGGCTTATCCTAAAAATGTATCCTCATAAATTGGCCGGCAATGTTGATATTATCAATGGCCTTAACCATTATATTGGGATGAAAACGTTGCATACCGAAGACTTTATTGAGTTTACTGTTTTGCCATACATCATCGGTTTTTTTGCCGCGTTTTGTTTCCTTGTAGCAGCTATAAATAAACGCAAGTGGCTGGTAACTCTGTTTGTTTCAATCCTGGTTTTCGGAATAGTGTCTATGGTAGATTTTTACCGGTGGAATTATGACTATGGTCATAACCTTGATCCGAATGCAGCTATTAAAGTTCCGGGAATGACATACCAACCACCATTGATTGGTTACAAACAACTTTTAAATTTTGGAGCCTATTCTATTCCCGATATCGGAGGATGGATTTTTATAGCAGTAGGTTTATTATTATTAGCTGCGGTAATTATGCAGTATAGAAAAAATAGAACCATAGTTGTTAAAAGTGCCAATAAAGCGGCTGCTGCCGTTTCTATATTCTTTGTTTTTTGTCTGATGGGATGCAGTACAGGACCACAGCCCATTAAGCTGGGTGTAGATGCTTGCAGCTTTTGTAGAATGAGTATTGCTGATAACCGTTATGGCGCAGAGATCATTACCAAAAAAGGTAAGGTTTTCAAATTTGATGATATGCATTGTGTGCTGGAGTTCCGAAAATCAGATGCTATTAACCGAAAGGACATAAAAGAAACCTATCTGGTCAACTTTAACGAGCCTCATGATTTTATTGAAGCTCATAAAGCCTTTCTCTTTAAAAGTGACGAGCTACGTTCGCCTATGGGCGGAAACACCGCCAGTTTTACGGATGCAGACAAATTGAAACAAGCAACGCAAAAGTTTAATGGGAATGAAACCACTTGGGAAACGTTAATAAAATAGATAAAAAGATTTGAGATGTGAGGTTTGAGAAAATCAAACTACCACAAACAGAATAAATAAACAATGAATATCAATCAAAATACTAAATATTTAATACTTAGCACTTTATTCTTAATCTTCACGGTAATATCTGTCGAAGCGAAAACAATTCCAGTTGGTAAATCCAAACCTATAAAATCCATTCAGAAAGCGATTGATATGGCCCAAAACGGCGATACCGTTTTGGTGGATGCCGGAATTTACAAGCAAGGCCATATTCTTATTCAAAAATCAATTGTTTTAAAAGGCATTGATTTCCCGGTGCTTGACGGCGAAAATAAATATGAGATCATTTCAATAAAAGCCAAAAACGCAACCATAGAGGGTTTTAAGTTACAGCACAGCGGCCGCTCGGAAATGCGGGATATCGGTGCCATCAATATCCTGGACAGTTATCATGTTACCGCGATTAACAATATTTTGGATGATACCAACTTTGGCATTTATGTGCAGAACAGTAAAAGCTGCACCATTAAAAATAATTCAATAACGGCTTATGGCAAAAATGAGGTACAAAGCGGCAACGGCATTAATGGCTGGCGCAGCGATAGCCTGCTTATTATTGGCAATACCATTAAAGGCCATCGGGATGGAATTTACTTTGAATTTGTAACCAATTCATTGGTATGGCGAAATATCAGCACCAAAAATATACGCTATGGCATACACTTTATGTTCTCGCACCACGATACCTATATCGGTAATGTTTTTGAAGAAAATGAATCGGGCGTTGCCGTAATGTATACCAATCATATTCAAATGTTCAATAACCATTTTTTGAACAACTGGGGCGATGCGGCTTATGGTATTTTACTGAAAGACATTACTGACAGTGATATTTCTGGAAATCATTTCACGGAGAATACAGTTGGAATACACATGGAAGGATGCAGCCGGATCAATTTATATAAAAACTCTTTTGCTAACAATGGTTGGGCGGTAAAGATCCAGGCTAGTTGCGATGATAATGATTTTACAAAAAATAATTTCAGCGGCAATACTTTCGACATTGGCACAAACGGCTCGCTGGTGTTGAATACTTTTAATGGGAACTATTGGGATAAATATGAAGGCTATGATCTGAAAAGGGATCGGATCGGCGATGTGCCATATCATCCGGTAAGTATGTATTCCATGATTATTGACAGCAATCCGGCCGCCCTGATGCTTTTCAGAAGCTTGATAGTTTCATTATTGGATGAGAGCGAAAAAATAATGCCCGGCGTAACGCCCGAAGGATTAAAAGATACCAGACCTTTAATGAAAAGTTTGCCACTATGATTATTGCAAAAAAAATCACCAAACAGTTTGGGAAATTAAAAGTGTTGGATAAGGTTTCCGTTACCTTTTCTAAAGGTGAATGTATTGCCTTGTTAGGGCCAAACGGAAGCGGCAAAACTACACTGATCAAATCATTGCTAGGCATGGTTGTGCCAGACAGCGGATCGATCCATTTTGATAAGAAAGACATTGCCAACAAATGGAAGTACCGCAATCAGATTGGTTACATGCCGCAGATAGGCCGCTATCCGGAGAATATGACCATTGCCCAGGTAATTGATATGATGAAAGACATCCGAAAAGAAAATGATAAGACACTTGACGAGGACCTCATAGAAAGTTTCAATTTGAAAAATATGATGGATAAACGGATGCGTACTTTATCTGGCGGGACAACCCAAAAAGTAAGTGCTAGTTTAGCTTTTCTTTTCAATCCGGATGTTTTGATTCTGGATGAACCTACTGCCGGATTGGACCCGCTTTCATCTGAATTGCTGAAGCAAAAGATCATCAAAGAGAAACAAAATGGCAAGTTGATCCTGATCACTTCGCATATATTAAGCGAATTGGATGACCTGATCACCGAAGTGTTTTATATGTACGAAGGTAAATTGCTGTTCCACAAAAAGCTTTCTGAACTGAAAGAAGAAACAGGGGAAATAAAATTATCGAAAGCAATAGCCAAAATAATGAGCGAACAAACGGCATGAAGAAGATATTAAAATATGTAATTGTTGACATTGTCCAGAATAAAATTGTGCTGATCTATACCGTTTTATTGCTCCTGATTTCGTTGAGTGTATTTAATCTGGAAAGTAATTCAGCCAAAGGACTGCTTAGTTTATTGAACATCATCCTGATCATCGTTCCCCTGATCTGCATTATATTCTCTACTATTTACATTTATAATAGTTCAGAGTTTATAGAGCTTTTGGTTAGCCAGCCGTTAAAAAGGAGAACGATCTGGTTAAGCATATTTTCAGGATTAGCCACCTCGTTATCTTTGGCCTTTTTTATTGGTGCCGGAATTCCCATCCTACTCTATCATGCGGACGCCACCGGGCTCATGATGATTGCGATGGGCTTATTTTTAACCGTCGTTTTTGTCAGTATAGCCATGCTGGCCGGGGGCGTTACCCGGGATAAAGCCAAAGGAATTGGCCTTTCTATTTTGTTATGGCTCTTTTTCTCCCTGATATTTGACGCACTGGTCTTATTCTTTTTATTCCAGTTCCAGGATTATCCTTTAGAAAGGATCATGGTGTTTTTCAGTTTCCTGAACCCGATAGATCTGAGCCGAATTCAAATACTTCTCCAAATGGATATTTCGGCACTGATGGGATACACCGGAGCAGTGTTCCGTGAATTTTTTGGAAACAGCATTGGTATTGGTCTTTCATTTGTTGGTTTGATGATCTGGATTGTTATCCCATTGATGATTTCGCTGAGGAAATTTAAAGGTAAGGATTTGTAGAAGGAGGTTTTGCTCTTCAATTCATGCTATGTATTGATCAGGTTTTGGTTTTGAACCTATAATTCTCAAACTCAACGTAATCCAAAGCAATCCAGCACCCATTATAATTGCTGCGAAAAATAAAATTAGGTTGGCGTAAGGCAATGGGGCAGAGCCAATGGCTTCCAGACCCTGTACCATTAAAATAACTTCCTGAAACAGCACTCCTGACACAAAAAGGGCAACTCCGGCTTTTGATAATTGCTTATAGGATTCGCTTAATATTTGATTGATAAAACCAAGGATGAAAAATGAGATAATCCCTAAAAAGGATAAATGTAAATATCCGATAACTATAGGTCTGAAACCAAAAGCGTAGGAACTTAAAAAAGGGATGATGGAAAGCATCTGCAGAATGACTTTTAGAATAAAAGCAATGGAGGCCATGATCCACAAGGCTCTTGTTATTCTCGTGATTTTAGCAGACGTATTTTTTTTCACAAGGATGAGCAACTTAATAAAATACACCAATACAAATAACTGTAGGATACCTGCAACATCGGCTATTAAATGTATCGCATAAGGCAGTTTTAACCAAAGTATAGAAAGAAAATAAGTTGGTGCTAGGGTTATTGCCATTACCATAAATAGTTTTTTTCCTATCTCAGCTGAAGACGGAAAGCCAGTTTTGTATAACCAGGAAAACAACAATCCCATGCAAACAAATAGAAACCAGCCGTTATATTGAAAATGCAGAAAAAAGTAAATGGCAGCGAAATAATAATCCTGAACCATGATTTTATTAGCCATTAAAAAGGCAAGCGTAAAGGCACCTAAAGAGGATACAGCCCAAATAATTAATGAAGCTTTAAACCATACTGGAGTGTAAGATCCATCTTTAACCTTCTTGAGGTCACGCCAGTAGTAGAAAATAAAGAAGTAAGAAACAAATATAGATATAGTGGAAAATGTAATAGAATAGAAAGCATAACCCTCAACTATAAAAGAAAAAAACATCCCGTAGGCCGTTATACAATTTGCAAGTAGTATCCAGTGATATTTTTTATAATTGGTCTTTATATTTTGCTGTTGTAGATAATAAACCATTAGCGCCATTAATACAAGTGTAACCCAACCCGTAAACGCAAAATGTGAATGTGAGTGGAGCAAATATTTTTGATTTACAGAGGGCAAGGGGAAATTAATTTTATACCTCAATGTAATACCTGCCAATGCTGCAACACAAAAATTGATAAGCGCAATTTTAATCCATTCCCTTGTTTTAAATATATATTCTTCCATATTCAAAGTGCTGTATCTGGGTCAAAAAAAAATAATACCAAGCCCGATCCTTTAATTTATCAGCCACTAAACAGCATACTTTATATTGTTCCGGTAACTAAGGTAATCGATTAAAATTCGATTATCTTATTAAAACTTTTCGCTAAAAAGCAAAAACCCGCTCTACTTTCGTAAAGCGGGTTTGTAGCCCGTAGGGGAATCGAACCCCTGTTTCCAGAATGAAAATCTGACGTCCTCACCCCTAGACGAACGGGCCTTAAAAAAAAGTTGAAGCGAACTTCAACTTTAGGTAGCGGGAGCCAGACTCGAACTGACGACCTTCGGGTTATGAGCCCGACGAGCTACCAACTGCTCCATCCCGCACTGTTTTTTTTACCTTTTTAAAGCTTTAGATTAATATCCTGTTCCTTTAAATTGGTCTGCAAAGATATATTTCGTTTCTTTGCAGTCCAAATATATTTTAAAATAAATTTTCATGTCACATAAAGCCGGATTTGTAAGCCTGGTAGGAAAACCAAATGTCGGGAAATCTACCCTGATGAATGCGCTGGTGGGGGAAAAGCTTTCGATAGTAACTCCCAAGGCTCAAACCACTCGTCATCAGATTTTAGGACTTGTGAATGAACCTGA
Organism: Sphingobacteriales bacterium; assembly: GCA_038204935.1. Lineage (GTDB taxonomy): Bacteria > Bacteroidota > Bacteroidia > Sphingobacteriales > Sphingobacteriaceae > Daejeonella. The sequence continues at coordinate 27,718 of JBBRCI010000025.1, forward strand.
TTATCAGATAGTTTTCTCAGATACACCCGGCGTCATAAAACCGGTGTATGGCATGCAGGAATCGATGATGAATTTTGTAAACGGCTCTTTAGTGGATGCCGACATCATACTTTTCGTTACCGATATTAATGAGCGTCATGATGAAAAAGATGTGCTGGATAAATTATCAAAAACGACTTCGCCAATCGCAGTTATCATAAATAAGATCGATAAATCGACAGAAGAGTACGTAAAAGAGAAGATAGAATACTGGCAGGAAACCTTAAAACCGAAGGCAATATTTGCGGTATCTGCCTTGCATGATCATAACGTTCCGGCAGTAATGCAGTTCATCATGGATAATTTGCCCGAACATCCGGCTTATTATGAAAAAGATGTATTGACAGATAGAACCGAACGCTTTTTTGTTTCAGAGATCATCCGCGAGAAGATCTTTAAATTATATGAGAAAGAAATTCCGTACAGTACTGAAGTTATTATCACTGCTTTTAAAGATGAGCCTAAAATTGTTCGCATCAGTTCCGAAATAATCGTTGAACGCGAATCCCAAAAGAATATAATTATCGGCAAAGCCGGAGAAATGATTAAGAAAGTTGGAACCTATGCCCGTAAAGACATGGAAGAATTCCTGCAGAAAAAAGTATTTCTTGAAATGTTCGTTAAAGTAATCCCCGACTGGAGAAATAGGAAGAACTATTTGAAGCAGTTTGGGTATGAAGACTAGAAGGAGAAAAGAGCAAGGAATAAGGATTAAAGAGAAAAGATAATAGAATATACACATCAGACGTAAGTCTAAACAATAAGGGACTGAAGAGGAAAGTCTCCGATAAACAAAAATTAAAAACCAGATTACAAAGCAGGGAACAAATAATTCTTCAGGATAAATTTATTCGGACCAGGACAGATCTTTTATCCTTAATCCATTATCCTTCCTCAGTTTTATCTGCTTGCTTTGAAATCACCACAAATACAAAATGAGTAATATAGTAGCAATTGTTGGTCGCCCGAATGTGGGAAAATCAACTTTATACAACCGTTTAACCGAAACCCGCAAAGCCATTGTTGATGACTATAGCGGCGTTACACGCGACAGACATTATGGTTCGGCGGAATGGACCGACAAAAACTTTACAGTGATTGACACAGGCGGATACGTAGCACATTCGGAAGATGTGTTTGAAGCTGCCATCCGCGAGCAGGTAGTTATCGCCATTGAAGAAGCTACTGTGATTTTATTCATGGTAGACGTTACCACCGGAATTACAGATCTGGATGATGATATCGCCAAATTACTTCGACGAAGTAAAAAACCGGTCTTTGTAGTAGTAAATAAAGTGGATAACAATCAGCGTTTAAACGATGCGCATGATTTTTACGGTTTAGGTTTAGGCGAGCTGTATTCAATTTCCTCCATGTCCGGTTCCGGAACAGGAGAATTATTAGATGAAGTGATCACTCATTTTGAGGATGAGGCCGAAGATGAGAATCAGCTTCCCAAATATGCGATCATCGGCAGACCGAATGTGGGAAAATCATCAATGATCAATGCCTTAATCGGCCGCGACCGAAATATAGTTACTCCAATTGCCGGTACAACCCGTGATTCGATACATATTCATTACAACCAGTTCGGGCATGATTTTATGCTTATTGACACGGCAGGTTTACGTAAAAAAACTAAGGTTAAGGAAAATATTGAGTTTTACTCAGTTATGAGAACCATTAAAGCTTTGGAAGAAGCGGATGTTATCATTTTGATGATCGACGCTGTTGAAGGAATTGAATCTCAGGATATCAATATTTTTCACCTGGCAGAAAAGAATAAAAAAGGTGTTGTAATATTGGTGAATAAGTGGGATTTGATTGAAAAAGATCATAAAACTACCAAGGAGTTTGAAGAAAAAATCCAGCACAAACTGGCTCCTTTTAGTGATGTGCCCATTGTATTTACATCAGTAGTAGAAAAGCAACGGATTTATAAATCAATAGAAGCGGCGGCCCATGTTTACAAAAACAAGATCAAGAAAATCCCGACTTCAAAATTGAATGATGTGTTATTGCCAATTATCGAAAGTTTCCCTCCACCGGCAGTAAAAGGTAAATACGTAAAGATCAAATACATTACGCAGATCAACGGATCTTCGCCAATGTTTGCATTCTTCTGTAACTTGCCTCAGTACATTAAAGAGCCTTACAAGCGCTTTTTAGAGAATAAAATCAGGGAGCATTTTGACTTTACAGGAGTTCCTATCCAGATTTTCTTCAGACAGAAATAAGATATATTCTAAATACTATCTACTAAATACTAAAATCTAAAATTTAAACATGAAAAGATTATTAATCCCTGGCTTATTAGCCTCCGTATTTATTATCTCTGCCTGTAATTCTGAAAAGGCTGAAACAAAAAACATGAATGATTCAATAGAATCTGCCGCTGCCGCGGATTCAATGTTAAAAGAAGCTTTAGGAGCTGATACTTTAGGTGGTGAAACCATCAAAACAGCAGATACTTTATCAACTTTAGATTCTCTGAAATAATATTTTTTATTGAAGAACTTGCAAAGACCGGGAAATTACCCGGTCTTCTGCATTTAAGACTTTAAAGAAACCTTCGTCGCCCAGAAAATAACGGGCAAGCAATGCTTTTACATCTGTTTCTATTAGTTTTTTAGAAAGCTCTAACTGCTTTGGTGCTGGGCCAATTTTTTGAATTGATGCTATTTGTGAAATTTCAGAATAATCTACCGGACTTAATTTAAACCCGCTGATAAAGCTCTCCGGCTCTTTCACATCACCAATACGGCCAATTAAATGCTGAAATACAAATTCATTTAATACGCCTTTTGCGGATAATGAAGCATAATACATAGAATATCCCAAGGTATCTAATGGCACATAAATATCGGGCATAATACCGCCGCCACCATACAACACCTTACCTGATTGCGTGGTATAGGTTTTATCTTTTTTCTGAGTAGAATCAGATTTGAAACCTTTATACAATTCGCCGTTTTTGAAACGCTCTTCAACTTCTTTGTAATATTCTTCCTTACCTTTTACATAAGGTTTCTGAATGGATCTGCCGGAAGGCGTATAATATCGGGCAATAGTTAAATTCAGAGCAGAACCGTCGCCAAAGTTAAACTGCTCCTGCACCAAACCTTTGCCAAAAGATCTGCGGCCGATAATCGTTCCGCGGTCCAGATCCTGAACGGCACCGGCCACAATCTCACTTGCCGAAGCTGTATTTTCATCAATCAAAATAACTAGTTTACCCTGTTCAAACTTCCCTCCCGCCGTTGCGAAATAATCTGTGCGTGGTTCATGTGCTCCCTTGGTATAAACAATCAACTTTTTCTCGCCCAAAAACTGATCTGCTAATTCTGTTGCAGAGTTAAGATAACCGCCACCATTCTGCCTTAAATCAAGGATCAGGTTTTTCATCCCTTCTTTCTGAAGCTTAATTAGTGAGGCCAGAAAATCTTCATCGGTCTGGTCGCCAAAACGACTTATCTTGATATAGCCCGTTTGTTTATTCATCAAATAGGCTGCATCAATGCTGCTAATGGTTATTTTTTCTCTAACCACATCCACAGGCTTTAAAACACCATGCCTTTTTATTAATAATTTAACTATGCTTCCGCGTTTACCGCGAATGCCTTCTACAATTTCTTTCGAACTGATATGCACTCCGGATACGGGTTTATTATTGACACGCAATATTTTATCACCCGGTAAAAGTCCGGCTTTATAGGCGGGCGCATGTTTGGTTACGGCTGTAACAAGCAAGGTGTCGTTAAGAATATAATATTCAATACCAATCCCAAAAAAGTTTCCTTCCAGATCTTCAGATAGTAGTTTCGCTTCCTGCGGAGGCAAATATGAGGTATGGGGATCAAGTTTATTGACGATCTGCTCGATGACTTTATCCTGAACGGTATCGATTTTAATGGTGTCTACATAATTATCTTCGATAATTTGAAGCACCTTATTTATCTTTTCTTCCTGTGTATTTTGGAAAGGTAAAAAAGAACCGCTTTTAGTGTTTGCATTCTCATTTGCAAACTTCGGTCCTACTATCATTCCAACTATTAAAACTGCCGAATAAGCAGCCGCAATTAACATATTTTTCTTTGTAACCGCCTTCATTTCCCCATTAAAATCCAAATCTATCTAAACTTCCCCAACAATTTGTACGCTATGGAAAATTCTACTTATAGTTAACCTTTTACCTCTATAAATAGTATTACACTCTTCTAAGTATAAAGTTTTTTAGCAATTATTTTTATCGGTTTAGACAAAACCATTTGCTTCAATATGATTATTATAAAAAGGATTTTATTTATTCTCAGTATATTTTCAGCTTTTAGATAATATTCCGATTTTTACTCCATAATTTTGAACCATGAACAGAACTACAGAAGAATCATCCAACTACAACGATCTTGAAAAAATGTCGGTTAGTGAGCTTCTGTCAGGAATGAACAAAGAAGATCACTCAGTTCCTTATGCCGTAGAAAAAGTTATTCCTCAAATTGAAAAACTTATTACTGCCATAGTTGAAAAAATGAAAGGTGGTGGCCGCTTATTTTATATTGGTGCAGGCACCAGCGGTCGACTGGGAATTCTGGATGCTTCTGAATGTCCGCCAACGTATGGAGTTCCTTTTGATATGGTTGTAGGAATTATTGCCGGCGGCGATTCTGCCATTCGTAAAGCTGTAGAAAATGCAGAGGATGATCAGGATCAGGCATGGAAAGATCTGGAGGCTTACAACATTACATCTCAGGATGTTCTGGTAGGTATTGCCGCATCCGGAACAACGCCTTATGTTATTGGAGGATTAAAAAAGGCTAATGAAATGGGCTTGGTAACAGGTTGTATTGTTTGCAATAATAACAGCCCCGTTGCTGTAGAAGCACAATTTCCGGTTGAAGTTGTAGTTGGGCCAGAATTTGTAACAGGTTCTACACGCATGAAATCCGGTACGGCGCAAAAACTCGTATTAAATATGATCAGCACCTCGGTTATGATCCAGCTTGGAAGAGTAAAAGGCAATAAAATGTTCGATATGCAGCTTACCAATCATAAACTGGTTAACAGAGCCGTTAATATGATTATGGAATCTACAAAAGTAGATGCAGAAACTGCCCAGCAATTACTGGATCAATATGGAAGTGTTAGAAAGGCAGTAGAAAACGCACCTGATAACCATCATTCTTAAAACAGGCTTCCTGAAAACGGAAGTTTTACATTATGCACGAAATAGAACCTTATTACCGCTGGCGTGATGATTATATCGCCGCTGAGGATAAAAGATCTCCCTTTTTTCATACTCAATATAGTGAACTAACCTTTGATAAGCAGATATATAATTATTACATCCACCCGCAGTGGGACAATTTCGGATCGCAAACCTTATATCTAAAAGTTATTTACGCAGATTATCATCGCGGATATGCAATTATAGAATTTATTGGGGAGTGGAATGATGCGCTTTACAACGACATTATGTTGCTTAAACGCGAAATTCTGGAACTGATGATCGACCAGGGAATCAATAAGTTTATCCTGATTGGCGAAAATATTCTCAATTTCCATTCCTCAGACGATTGTTATTATGAAGAATGGTTTCAGGACGTGGAAGACGGCTGGATCGCCGGAATAAATTTCCGGGAACATGTGATCAGCGAATTCAAGCGTAACAATATAGATTATTACATTAATTTTGGCGGTGCCCTTGATGAAATTACCTGGCGGAGTTTAAAACCTATTCAATTATTTAAGATTGTAGAAGAACAGCTTACCAAACGACTCACCTGAGAACACACTTGATACAATAACTCCGATTACTTACTTTAGATAAAAAATAAACAAAAATGACAGAGCAGGAAACTACTTATCAGCTGGATGAAAACGGCTTATTAATTAAAGAAACAGGCATTACTTCAAAAAACTTTTTATCCAATGTATTCATCTGGATGTTTGTTGCCTTAGGAATTTCGGCGGCATTTGCATTTATTTTTTCGCAGAATGAATCCTTACTTCAATTGTTGATCAACACCGAAACCGGCAGCATGAGTACTTTAGGAAAAGTTGCCATGTTTTCGCCATTGGCTTTTGTGTTATTGATGTCATTCGGTTTAAACCGGCTTTCCTTTCCGGTTCTGGCATTGGTTTTTGTAGCTTATGCGGCCATTACCGGTATTAGCTTAAGCTTTATTTTATTTTTTTATAGCTCATCATCCTTACTTACCTGTTTTATTTCGGCTGCAACATTATTTGGTGTTATGGCTATTGCCGGATATACCACAAACCAGGACCTGACCAAATTCGGCTCTATTCTGATGATGTTTTTAGTGGGAATTATCATTGCCAGCGTTGTAAATTTCTTTATGAACAGCAGTCAGCTGGATTATATTATCAGCTTTATTGGTGTAGCCGTTTTCGTGGGATTAACAGCTTATGATGTGCAAAAATTAAAACGAATTGGAGAAGGTTTAGAATATGGTGATGCATCTGCCAGTAAAATGGTTATTATGGGTGCCTTAACTCTGTATCTTGATTTCCTTAACTTGTTCCTGATGTTGCTTCGTTTATTTGGCAGCAGAAAATAAGCCCTAAAATATTTTTTTCAGAAAGCTCCGCATAAAACGGAGCTTTTTGTGTTTACGCTAGTTTACGAACCAAAATCGCCTAAAAACGAAATACAATTTCATAAAACATCAATTTCAGGTAAAATTTCAGAAGATTATTTTGATCAGAATCAGAATTCATTTGCAAATCCGCTAAAATCACTGCACTTTTGCAATGCTTATTCAGAAAGACGGAGGGACTAGACCCTGCGATGTCTTAGCAACCTGTACTTACAAGGTGCTACATTCTATTCCGGTTTAACCGGAAAAAGATAAGTGAAAGTCAATAACATGCCCGACTTTTCGAAAATAAGCCATTTTGAGATTTGAGATATCAGATGTGAGATATGAGAACCATTTTGGCTGTTCCTATTCTTATAATCAATATTCCATTTCTGCTTGTGCGAGATCAAAGATTTAAATATTGATGATGTTGGGTAAAATTATATGCTCTACTCTCATATCTAAAATCTAAAATCTCATATCTAAAAAAACATGGATATCAGAGAAGAATTAAAAAAGCGAATATTGGTAATTGATGGTGCCATGGGCACTATGATCCAGCGCTATAAATTAGAAGAGAGAGATTTCCGCGGAGAGCGATTTAAAGATCATCCATGCGATGTTCAGGGCAATAATGACCTGTTAAATATTAGCCGACCGGATATAGTAAAGGCAATTCATGCCGAATATTTAGAAGCTGGCGCTGATATTATAGAAACTAATACTTTCAGCACGCAGCGAATTTCTCTGGCAGATTACCAGATGGAAGATCTGGCTTATGAATTAAGTTTTGAAGGTGCCCGGTTGGCCAGAGAAGTTGCAGATGAATTCAATAAAAAAGATCCATCTAAACCCCGTTTTGTTGCCGGAGCAATCGGTCC
>JBBRCI010000026.1:0-34696 GCA_038204935.1 Sphingobacteriales bacterium
AAATTGAAATGGCTTTTTAACTTTGGAAATGGAAATAATAAGCTGGGATGAATTTCAAAAAGTGGAATTGAGAGTTGGAACTATTCTGGAAGCGCATGAATTTCCCAAAGCTAAAAATCCGTCATATAAAGTTAAAGTAGATTTTGGTGAATTTGGTTGCAAATGGAGCAGCGCACAAATTACTCAGAATTATACTTTGGCAGAACTTCCCGGAAGGCAAATTATTGCTGTTCTAAATTTTCCGCCAAAAAACATTGCCGGTTTTTTATCAGAGTTTCTTTTAACAGGTTTCCCTGATGATAATGGAAATATAGTTCTGACATCTGTTGATAAAATAGTCCCAAATGGCTCCAGACTGATTTGATAATTATAAAATGAGATATATTAATTTTGAAGACGAAGCAATTGTTCCCGATGATTTCTTTATGAAAGAAGCATTAAAGGAAGCCCAGATTGCTTTAGGTTTAGATGAAGTTCCGATAGGTGCTGTAATTGTTTACAACGGCAAAATAATTGGCAGAGGCCATAATTTAACAGAACGCTTGCATGATGTAACCGCTCATGCAGAAATGCAGGCTTTTACTGCCGCATCTAATTTTATAGGTGCTAAATATTTGAAAGATTGCACTTTATATGTCACAATAGAACCTTGCGTGATGTGCGCAGGAGCGTCCTACTGGACACAAATTGGCCGGATTGTTTACGGCGCTAATGATCCGCAAAGAGGCTTTACTCAAATCAAACAAAAAATCACTCATCCTAAAACAGAAATTGTAAATGGGGTTAGAGCGCAGGAATGCGGTACGCTTGTACAGGAGTTTTTTAGAAAGAAAAGGAATAAACTTAATTCTTAACAGAACAATTATTACTGTGGAGACTTATATTGGTAGTATAATTTATAAACCCTTAAATCAATAAAATCATGGCATTTGAATTACCAGCGTTACCATACGCTCCCGACGCTTTAGAACCACATATCGATAAAATGACAATGGAAATCCATCATGGCAAACATCATCAGGCTTATGTGGATAATTTAAATAAGGCATTGGCCGGAACCGATGGTGAAAATTCTAAAATTGAAGATATTATGAAAGACATTTCAAAATATCCAATGGCTGTTAGAAATAATGGCGGTGGCCATTTCAATCATTCTTTATTCTGGACCGTAATGGGCGCAAATGCAGGTGGAAATCCTTCCGGCGATTTGGAGTCAGCAATTAACAGCGCTTTTGGTTCTTTTGATGAATTTAAAAAGAAGTTTGCAGAAGCCGGTGCTACCCGTTTTGGATCTGGCTGGGCTTGGTTAAGCGTAGATTCTTCAGGCAAATTGCAGGTATCTTCAACTCCAAATCAGGATAATCCATTAATGGATATTTGCGAAGTTCAAGGAACTCCAATATTAGGAATGGATGTTTGGGAACATGCTTACTATTTGAAATATCAGAATAAACGTCCGGATTACATTGCTGCTTTTTGGAATGTTGTTAATTGGAATGAAGTGGCAGATAAGTTTGCGAAGGCAAAAAAATAAATTCTGGCGCAAACAATTGGAATTAGAATGGTGTATTACTTCAATACATCATTTTTATTTAAAAACCATGAGAAAAATATATTCGTTAACTGCCTTACTCGTTATTACTCTACTTTCCAGCTGTGATTTAATCGGCGGAATTTTTAAAGCCGGAGCCTACGTAGGAATTATTGTTGTCGTAATAATTATTGCGGTGATAATCTGGATAATTTCCCGTTTCCGGGGAAGAAGTTAATTAGGTATAAATTTCTATTACTTCTTTTCTCTTTTTACTGCGAAGTGATTTAGGAATTATTTCCATGATTTCACTTTGCAGTGTATTTATTAAATTTCTTTTCAAGAAGTTTCTGTGTATAACCAAACTTATTTCTCTGGTTGGTTCCGGAGATTTAAAATGCCGTATTCTTTCCATTTGCTTCTGACTGAAATCTGCAATAGAAAGTTCAGGTAAAATGGTTATTCCATTATTCAGATCTACCATTTTCTTTAGTGTCTCTATACTTCCGGTATAGTATTCAAAATTTTTACTTGCCGGACTTGATTTTTTGCGATTGCAAATATTTAAGATCTGGTTTCTCATACAATGCCCTTCGTTCAATAACCAAATTTCTTCTGTATTTATATCTTTTGTAGAAATGATTTTTTTATCCATTAAGCTACTTGATCTGGAAGCGTAAACAACAAAATTCTCATAAAAGAGTGGAATCTCCTTTAAAGTGGAATCTTCTAATGGAGTTGATAACAGACCGCAGTCGAGCGTTCCATTTTTAAGATCGGCTATGATTTTTTCTGTAGTATTTTCCCAAATCTGTAACTCTATCTGTGGATACTTATTCAGGAAATTAAGAATAACTTTGGGTAGAAGGTAGGGTGCTATGGTTGGTATTACACCAATCTTCAATTCACCTTTTAAATTGCCTTCTTTGTCAGAAATTACTTCTTTTAATTTGTAAGTTTCATTCAAAACCGTTCTTGCCTGCTCAATAATCTCCATCCCAATTTCTGTTGGAACAACTGGTTGTTTGCTTCTGTCGAAAAGTTTTACGCCAAGAGATTCTTCCAGTTTCTGAATTTGCATACTTAAGGTGGGCTGAGTTACAAAACACTTTTCTGCGGCTAGTACAAAATTCCGGTAAGTATCTAATGCTATGATATATTCCAGTTGAACTAATGTCATGGTATAGAAATTTACTATATATTGTTATAAATAATATTGATTATTACCATTTCGAAATTAAGGTTAAATTTAATTTCAACTAACAAATATATTTTGGAAGATAAGCACAACAAGCTTATTTTATCATTAAAACAAAAAAGGAGATCAGTTTTTCTGGTTCTCCTTTTAAATATGATTTGATAAAAAATTATTCTACAGTAACTGATTTTGCAAGATTTCTCGGCTGATCAACATTACATCCTCGTAAAACAGCAATATGGTAAGATAAAAGCTGCAAAGGAACAGTTGCTAATAGTGGCAAAAACATTTCATCGGCTTCCGGAATCTCGATAGTGTAATCAGCCATCTTTGTAACCTCTGTATCACCTTCGGTTACAATTGCAATAACAATACCTTTTCTGGCTTTAACTTCCTGAATATTGCTAATAACCTTCTCATAAGAAGAATTTTTAGTTGCAATAACAACAACCGGCATTTCTTCATCAATTAACGCAATAGGACCATGTTTCATCTCAGCTGCAGGATAGCCTTCAGCGTGAATGTAAGATATTTCCTTCAGTTTTAAAGCACCTTCCAGCGCAACCGGAAATCCGCTGCCGCGACCTAAGAACAAGAAGTTTCTGGAGTCCTTAAATTTTTCGGCAATCACTTTAATTCTGTCATTTGATGTCAGGCATCTTTCTATCAGATTTGGAATATTTTCCAGTTCTGTAAGTAAATGAACCAATTTGGATTGTGTTATTTTTCCTCTTTGCTGAGCCATGTAAATGGCCATCAAAGTTAAAACCGTTACCTGTGCTGTAAAAGCTTTAGTTGAGGCTACACCAATTTCTGGTCCGGCGTGAGTATAAACTCCTGCATCGCTAATACGTGGAATAGATGCCCCAACTACATTACAAACTCCGAAAATTGTGGCACCTTTTTCTTTTGCAATTTCAATCGCTGCCATAGTATCTGCAGTTTCTCCGGATTGGGAAATAGCTATAACAATATCTTTTTCTGAAATTATGGGATTGCGGTATCTGAATTCTGAAGCATATTCAACTTCAACTGGTATACGAGCACATTCCTCAATTAAGTATTCAGCAACTAAACCCGCGTGCCATGATGTTCCGCAAGCTATAATAACTATGCGATCTATGTTTTTTAATTTTTCTGCGTACTCTTTAATTCCACCCAACTGAACCATTCCTTCAGAAGGATAAATTCTACCTCTCATGCAATCTCTTACTGAGCGGGGTTGTTCATAAATTTCCTTAAGCATGAAATGGTCGTATCCGCCTTTTTCAAGCATTTCCAGTTTTAACTCTAATTCCTGGATATATGGAGTTTGTACAACGTTATCAATGCTTTTTATTAAAAGTTCATCCCTGCGGATGTAGGCAATTTCATTATCGTTTAAGTAAATAACATTTTTGGTATATTCTACTATTGGAGAAGCATCAGAAGCAATAAAGTATTCTCCTTTACCAACCCCTAAAACCATGGGACTACCTTTTCTGGCTGCAATAAGCTGATCAGGGTCAGCTTTGCTCATAATAACAATGGCATAAGCGCCAATAACTTCATTTAAGGCAATTCGAACAGCTTCTCTTAAATCAAGACCAGTCTGAGTCTTAATATCTTCAATTAAATGAATTAAAACCTCTGTATCTGTTTCACTTTTAAATACGTGACCTCTCGCTATTAATGTTTCTTTTAAAGATGAATAGTTTTCAATAATTCCATTATGAATTATAGCTAAGTTTTCGTCTCCTGAGGTATGTGGGTGAGAATTTTTATCGGATGGAGCACCGTGGGTAGCCCAGCGGGTGTGCCCCATTCCCATATTACCGTGAAGATTTACATCTTTTGTAAAGTTTTCCAGTTCACTAACCTTTCCGGCTTTCTTATAAATATTAAGTGAACCATTCATAAGTGCTACTCCGGCACTATCATATCCGCGATATTCTAATCGGTGTAAACCTTTAATAACTATAGGCCAGGCTTCACGATATCCTATATAACCAACTATTCCACACATAAAGTTTGATTGAAAAATTAAAAACTAATCTACACAAAATGCAGACCAGAATTAAATATTCTTAAGACGCCTTTTTTAATTAATTTTCGTATAAAGAATATTAATTTTCATTTTGTTTGGCAAATTGCTTTGCCCGCTTCCAATAATTGCACGAGCAGCAGTGGAGCCTGATGGGAATGTTCCATTAAGACGCGATGCGGAATTATCAATTGCCGTAATATAAGTGTCGTATTGTATTAAATTACCATTTATTAAATCCTGTATATAGGAGGTCAGATTAAATGTATACCGCTTTTTCGCCATATCATAAAATCCCCCAAAGTCATTATCAGAAAGTGCCCTGGAATCTCTGTCACTTACATCTGGTACAAGTTGTTTTTGACTAGCGATATCAGTTGTGTATAAAAATATTCGGGGAGCAGGGGCAAATATTCCCATGTTATCTTCAACAGAAATTACTAACTCTGCTTTATTAATAACAATATTTCCAATTTCATTTAATTTTTTGATGTAAGGGAACTTTATTTTTGTTTTAACTCCGGCCATTGGCTGTATGAAGTTATAATTATATATCATTCCGGGATTTGCTAATTGACTTTCTATTTCTGTTCCGCTATAATCATGGCTGAATGCTGCTGCTATCTGTGAGGAAGTATTTTGTAAAACAAAGCTAGTTACAGTGGTGTCTATTGCAGTTCCTTTGGGGCTTTTATAATATAATTCTAACTTACTTCCACCAGAGCTCAAATCTAACAGGGTAATTCCACCTTGCCCGGTTGATTCGTTTTTGTTTACTGTGAGATATAAACCTCTTATAAAAGTTTGAAAAGCTGCATTGTCTTTAAAGTTACCAGCATTGGCTTTAAAGAAATTATTGGTGATGTAGGTTGAATCGATGGGAATTCTAATCTGGGGTGCAACTTTTTTCTCAATATCAGGTTTACCTGTTATTATTTCTTTAATTAATACACTATCTTTTATTGAAACTCGGGCTAATTTACTCCCAATTATGGTGGGATTAAAATCAGGGTTAAAAGTATTATAATAAGGGGTGCCTGCCTTTAATGATTCTAATAGTGAATGAACTTCAAATTTATGCAGGGCGTTAGGATCACCAAAATATTCATCAGAATACTTTAAAACCAACACAGCAGAATCCAAAACCGGAGCTGTCCCAAAAGTTAAACTACTTCCTGGTAAAGTTAAAGATGCAGCAATGCTGGAGGTTGTATAGCCAAAAACAGGATCAGTTAAATTGCCAATAGGATAAGCGGCTAATGAGTTTGTAGCTAATGAATCTTCTCTAACTGTCGAACTTGTTATGGTAACGGTATCAATAAGATTTCCGTTAATTGCATTTGAAGGATCTACTTCTAATCCGATGCTATCAGGATTTTGACATGCTGATAAAATGAAAAGACTTATTAACAAAGTCAATAAGTCTAGTTGATGTAATTTCATATGTGTACTCTACTGTTTTATGCTACTGAAATAAGTTCTTCTTCAGCAATTTCTTCGTAAAGGTTAGAATAATTTTCGAAATCTGAAGTAGAATTGTATTCTAATATTGGTTTTCCAGCCTTTTTAACAAACTTTAACACTTCAGGATTAATAGTTTCACTGGCTAAAACAATAGCATCAGAATATCCCAATGCAGCAATGTTTAATGAAGTGATATCTCCGACCTTATAAGCCTCAGTATCTTCAGTTTTCATGCCTTTCATAATTGCTTTGCTGGCAAATTTATCGCTCAATTTTTCCGTAAAGCTATCTTCAAATACAGAATAAACAACTTTAGAATTTTTAAACGTAGGATCTTCTTTATATAAAGTTTTAAGATAAGCCGGTACTAACGAACTCATCCATCCTTGACAGTGAACAACATCCGGAGACCAACCTAATTTTTTAACAGTTTCCAAAGCGCCTTTGCAAAAGAAAATTGTTCTTTCATCGTTGTCTGCGTAGAATTTACTTTCTTTATCGCGGAAAACATATTTGCGTTGAAAATATTCTTCATTATCAAGGAAGTAAACCTGCATTCTCGCCGCCGGGATAGATGCAACTTTAATGATAAGCGGGTTATCATTATCATTAATAATAATATTCATTCCTGATAAGCGAATTACTTCGTGCAAACGATTACGACGTTCATTAATATTTCCGAAGCGTGGCATTAAGATCCGGATTTCGAATCCTTTTTCTTGCATTGCTTGTGGAAGTTGACGTGTAATTTCAGAAATTTTAGTTAGTTCCAGGAAAGGCGACATCTCATGGGTAATAAACAGAAGCTTAGTTTTTGCCATCTCCGATTAGATTAGTTTTTTATGTGAGGAAAAGTATTTGGAAGTGCAAATATAAGCATATATTATGAAATATCAACGTTTTATGAAACTTGTTTTGGTGAATATTAAGTATTTAACCATTTTTGGCGGTTATATTAACGAATTCTAAAATTGAAAATTTTCCACACAAGGGCTGCTCTTTCCGATTATTTAAACAACTCTCAAAACAAACATTTGTCTGTTGGTCTGGTACCTACAATGGGCGCTTTGCATAATGGTCATATTTCATTAATAGAAATTGCCAGAAATGAAACTAATTTGGTGGTTTGCAGCATTTTTGTGAATCCTACTCAGTTTACAGATCCAAAAGATTTGGATAATTATCCACGGCCGGTTGAAGCTGATATTTCAAAGCTAGAGAACGCTAATTGCGATGTATTATTTATGCCATCAGTTTCTGAAATGTACCAGAATAATGAGAAATGGCATTTAGATTTAAGCAATCTGGACGACAGGCTGGAAGGAAAAATCCGGCCAGGGCATTATCAGGGTGTAACCCAAATCGTTTTTAAATTATTTGATACGGTAAAACCGGATAAGGCGTTTTTTGGGCAAAAAGATTTTCAGCAGTTTTTGGTCATTAAAACAATGGTTCAAACACTTAACTTGGATTTGGAATTGGTTATGTGCCCTATTATCCGCGAAGACGATGGCTTGGCAATGAGCTCAAGAAATATTCATTTATCTGTAAAAGAGCACAAAAATTCTTTAATTCTGAACAAAGTGCTTAAAGAAACGAGGGAAGATTTTAATAAATCGGATATTGTTAAACTAAAAGAAACTGCAATTAATAAACTTAAATCTGCTGAAGGGATTGATCTTGAGTATTTTGAAATTTGTGATGCTGATAATCTGAATCCGATCTCAGATAAGAATTCCAATTCTATTATTGCTTTAATTGCAGCAAAAGTTGGCCAAATAAGATTAATAGATAATATCATTTTAAAATAATATTATCTCGTTGAATCTTATAGCAGGTATTGTAAAGCTTGCATCACGAAAGTTTTATTAATTTTGCAGCATGATTATCGAGGTTTTAAAATCAAAAATCCACAGAGCAAAAGTCACTCAGGCCGAATTAAACTATGTGGGTAGTATCACAATAGATGAGAATCTGCTTGAAGCCGCCAATATAATTCCGAATGAGAAAGTTCAGATCGTTAATAATAACAATGGTGCACGTTTTGAAACCTATGTTATCAAAGGGGAAAGAGGATCTGGGATTATCTGTTTAAACGGAGCAACGGCTCGTTTAGCGCAGGTTGGTGATATAGTAATCATCATGTCTTATGCCCATATGGAAATTGAAGAAGCCAAAAAATACAATCCATTATTGGTTTTCCCTGATGATCATAATAAACTTCTTCACTAAGCCTTTATAAATGAATAAATCAGAGATCATTCAGCATAAAATTTATAATCAGACTGACTTGCTCAAGACTCTTCATATCTGGAAATTTAAAGAAGATAAAATTGTGTTTACCAATGGATGCTTTGATTTAATGCATCTTGGCCATATAGATTACTTATCTAAGGCCGCAGATTTAGGTCAAAGATTAATTGTTGGTTTAAATACGGATGAATCTATCAGAAAATTAAAGGGTAATGGAAGGCCAATAACTGATGAAAAATCTCGTGCCGCAATACTTGCATCACTTTTTTTTGTAGATGCTGTTGTATTGTTTGATGAAGAAACACCTTTGGATTTAATTAAATTCATTCATCCGGATGTTCTGGTAAAAGGGTCAGATTATTCAATAGAGCAGATTGTAGGTGCCGATTTTGTTTTGCAATCTGGTGGTTCAGTGAAAACTATAGATTTCCTTCCGGGATATTCAACCTCCGGAATAGAAAATAAAATCCGCAACAGCTAATTTTAAAATTTAACCCTTTTTATAATTCATTTTAATTCTGATATCTTGATTGTCTGAGGAAATTATTTCCACATGTCAGTTATTTGATTGTAATTAACCAGGTAAAAAGCATCCAATTTAAAAAAACATTCATTTTAAATTCTATTTTTGGACATATCAACCATCAATTTATATATGTATTTCAAATTATCAGAAGAACAGGAAATGATTCAGCAGGCAGCAAGAGATTTTGCGCAGAATGAATTAAAACCTGGTGTGATCGAGCGTGATGAACATCAAAAATTTCCGGCAGAACAAGTAAAAAAACTTGGCGAACTTGGATTTTTAGGAATGATGGTTGACCCGAAATACAACGGATCGGGACTAGATGCTGTATCCTATGTTTTGGTAATGGAAGAATTATCTAAAATTGACGCCTCAACGTCAGTAGTTGTTTCTGTAAACAATTCATTAGTATGTTTTGGGTTGGAGAAATTCGGTAACGAAGAACAAAAAGAAAAATATTTGAAGCCATTAGCTTCCGGCGAAAAAATTGGAGCTTTTTGCCTTTCAGAACCTGACGCAGGCTCTGATGCAACCTCTCAAAAAACCACAGCTATAGATATGGGCGACCATTACCTGCTGAACGGTGTTAAAAATTGGATCACAAATGGGACTACTGCTTCAACATATCTTGTAATAGCACAAACAGATTCTAAAAAACGTCATCGTGGTATAAATGCGCTGATTGTTGAAAAGGGAATGGAAGGCTTTACAATAGGGACCAAAGAAAATAAATTGGGAATCAGAGGTTCAGATACTTGTTCGCTGATGTTTACCGATGTTAAAATTCCAAAAGAAAATAGAATTGGCGAAGAAGGTTTCGGTTTCAAATTTGCGATGAAAACCTTAGAAGGCGGCAGAATTGGCATTGCAGCTCAGGCATTAGGAATTGCATCCGGAGCGTATGAATTGGCTTTAAATTATTCAAAAGAACGTAAAGCATTTGGTAAAACAATTTCAAGTCATCAGGCCATTCAATTTAAATTAGCTGATATGGCTACAGAAATTGAAGCAGCCCGAATGCTGTGCTTAAAGGCCGCATGGTTAAAAGATCAAGGGCTGGAATATGCTCAGGCAAGTTCTATGGCAAAGTTATACGCCTCACAAGTTGCAATGAAAACTACTGTAGAAGCAGTCCAGATTCACGGCGGATACGGCTTTGTTAAAGAATATCATGTAGAGAGATTAATGCGTGATGCAAAAATCACTCAGATCTATGAAGGAACATCAGAAATACAGAGGATTGTAATTTCAAGGGAAGTTTTAAAATAATAAATCAATAATCTACATGAATAGAATCTTTATATTTTTTAGCGCTTTCTGCGTATTTGCGATTATTTCTTCATGTAGGAATAACACTGAAAAAGATTTAAAGACTGGTTTTTGGAGGGCTACGCTGAAAACTGAATCAGGCGCAGAAATACCATTTAATTTTGAAGTTATTAATTCTGCAGGTAAAAAGCATCTAGAAATTATTAACGGTAAAGAACGTTTTAGGGTAAATGAAATATCACTGAAGGATGATTCTGTCAATATACTAATGCCTTTATTCGACTCCGAAATTAAGGCGGCTTTTGATGGAGATAAGTTAACGGGAACGTGGATTAAGCATTTAGCAACCAGTGATGTGGCCATGAATTTTGGAGCGGAACCCAATGCAAGGTGGCGTTTTTTTAAGGCCAACGTCAATTCAGAAAAAAATATCGAGGGTCGCTGGTCTGTTACATTTATAAGTCAGGATTCTAAAGATACTACCGTTGCTGTGGGAGAATTTCAGCAAAAAGGAACTAATATTACCGGAACATTTTTAACTACAACCGGCGATTACCGCTTTTTAGAAGGCAGAATTTCTAATGATAAAATATATCTTTCAACTTTTGATGGTTCCCACGCCTATTTATTTACCGCAACTCTTCAGGGTGAAAATAATATTGTAAACGGCAGTTTCTATTCAGGACTATCATCTCTGGAAACCTGGACTGCCAAAAAGGATGAAAATGCCATTTTACCTGATGCTTATTCATTAACTGCTTTAAAGCCCGGCTTTAATACCATCGATTTTACTTTTCCGGATCTGGATGGTAAAAAGATTTCTTTATCAGATCCTCAATTTAAAAACAAAGTTGTTGTTGTTCAGTTCTTTGGGTCATGGTGCCCTAATTGTATGGACGAAACAGCTTATCTGGCTCCTTTCTACAAAAAAAATAAGAATAAAGGGTTTGAAGTTGTTGGTTTAGCTTATGAACGTTCTACCGACTTCGCGAAAGCAAAAAAGAATGTTGAAAGATTAAAAGATAGGTTTGATATTACTTATCCATTGCTTTTAACAGGCTACACTAATGATAAGCAGGAGGTGATTAAAAGTATACCAATGCTTGAAAACTTTTTATCGTTTCCGACTGCTATTATTATTGATAAAAGTGGAAAAGTTAGAAAAATTCACACAGGCTTCAGCGGACCGGGAACCGGAAAGCACTACCGGGAATTTGTAACTGAATTTGAAGAAAATATTAAAAATCTGCTTGCAGAAAACAAATAATTATGAATCTAAAGTCATACATATGCTGTCCTTTAGTGGCAGCTTTTTTTTTAACAGCCTGTTCTACTGTTCAAAAAACCACGTTGCCACCTGTTGTTGTTACAGAAAATGCTGCCGGCGTAAATTATAGAGGCAGCTATACGCGATTAACCGATATTGAAAACACAAAATTAGATATCAGTTTTAACTGGGATAGCGCTTATGTTATCGGCAAGGCAACTATTAAAGCCAAAAATTATTTTTATCCTTCAGATCATGTGATTTTGGATGCAAATGGTTTTCGCATTAACAGTGTCCTTTTAGAAACTCCTGATGGTAAAAAGCCACTTCGATATACTTATAATGGTAAGAAGCTGGATATACAGTTAGATAAGATTTATAATAATTCTCAATATTTCACCATAATGATAGATTATGTTGCCATGCCCGAAAAATTAAAGGCTGGCGAAGATATCGCCACTAATGGTGACCGCGGAATTTATTTTATCAATAATGAGGGTAAAGAAAAAAACAAACCACGCCAGATTTGGACACAAGGTGAAACCGAATGTAATTCCAGTTGGTTTCCTACAATAAATGATCCTCAGGAAAAAATGACTCAGGATGTAAATATTACGGTTTCTAATGAGTTTGTAACACTTTCTAACGGAACTTTGGAATATTCCAGCTTAAACGGTAACGGAACACGTACTGATAACTGGCGTCAGGAACAACCACATTCTACTTATTTAACCATGCTTGCAGTTGGTAATTTCACTATTACAAAAGATACCTGGCGGGATAAAGAAGTTAATTATTACACTGAACCTCAGTTTGCTTCAACTGCTAAATTAGTGTTTGGAAAAACGCCCGAAATGATGGAATTCTTCTCTAATAAATTAGGAGTGGATTATCCCTGGGATAAATATTCTCAAATTGTTGTTCGCGATTTTGTAAGCGGTGCGATGGAAAATACAACGGCAACCGTTTTCTTTGATAAGATGAATATGTCGGCTGGTGAATATCTGGATGAAAGTCACGAAGATATAATTTCACACGAGTTGTTTCATCATTGGTTTGGAGATTTAGTTACGGCCGAATCGTGGGCTAACCTTCCTTTAAATGAGTCATTTGCTACTTATGGAGAATATTTGTGGGATGAATTTAAATATGGACGCGAGAAAGCAGATGTAAAAGGCTTGGAAGATATGATCGCATATTTGGGTGGATCCCGCAAAAAGCAGGTGGATCTTATCAGGCATGATTACTCTGACCGGGAACAAATGTTTGACGAAGTTACTTATCAAAAAGGAGGCAGAATATTGCACATGCTTCGTAAAACTGTTGGTGATGATGCTTTTTTCAAGTCATTAAATTTATACCTCACTTCGCATAAATATAAAACTGCGGAAGTAAATGATTTAAGAATGGCTTTTGAGCAGGTTACCGGTCAGGATTTGAACTGGTTTTTTAACCAATGGTTTTTAGCTTCCGGTCATCCGGTATTGGCTATCCAGACAAATTATGATGAAGCAAAAAAGCAAGCAACAGTAACTATTCAGCAAAAGCAGGATTTAACAAAAACACCACTTTACCGACTTCCAATGGCTGTAGATATTTATTCAAACAATACTGTTGAGAGAAAACAAATTGTTCTTGAAAAACAAAATCAAGCCTTTACTTTCCAACTGGCGCAAACTCCGGATTTAATAAATGTTGATGCTGAGAAATACTTACTTGCAGAAAAAACAGACATAAAAACTATTGCTCAATATGCTTTTCAATATAAAAATGCTCCGTTCTTTATGGATCGTTTCGAAGCAGTTATGATGCTTCAGGGAATGAAAAAAGATTCTTTAGCCAGAGCGGTAAGCATTAAAGCTTTGGATGACAAAAATTGGGTTTTAAGGCAAATTGCCGTTGAATTTGTTTCGCAGTTAGAACCAGGTGAAAAGGCATCAATTTATTCGAAAATAAAAACGATGGCAGTTTCAGATGAAAGCTCGGCTGTCCGGGCTTCGGCGGTTAAAATGTTAGGTAAAGCTTATTCCACAGAAAACAACGCGGAAATTTTCAATATTACATCTAAAGATAAAGCCCCAAGTGTAGTTAAAGCTACACTCGAGGCCAGGAAGTAATTTATTTTTATGCCCTTTCCGGAGAAATAGCAGAAAAAAGCATTTTGATTAATGCCAGTACAATGGCAAAAATCATTGCAGAAAAGAAACCATTGGTGTTAAAGCTTGACATTAAACTGTCTACCAATAAAACCATTAAAACGGTTATCACAAATGACATCAATCCCAGGGTTAAAAAGTTTATGGGAAATGTTAAAATGCGTAAAATAGTTCCAATGGTTGCATTTGCTAAAGCAATAAGAACTCCTGCAATAAGGGCACTCCAGAAATTAGCAACATCAACTCCGGGTAAAAGATATGCTGCAATTGCTACTGCCGCACCCATTAATAAAATTTCAATAATTAGTCTCATAATTAATATAGGTTTGATAGGTTATAAGTTTGCTTAACCATGAATTTTAAACAACTGTTTTATATTATTTTCATTTTTTTATTCATATCCGCTTGCGGATCTCCTGATAAGGCTGTAGAAAATGAAACTTCAATTGTTATTTCGCTTTCGCGGGATAGTTCTGAAATTGTGCTTAAAGGTATTCCTAAAGATATTATTGATGAATTTAAAACGGATACTATTTCTGAAAAAGAATGGCACAGTTTCTTTTCTGTTTTTCTGGAACCTGACGATCCGGATTTGAGAGACACCCAAAAACCATTGCAGGGTAGCTATTCTGTAAATGATTCTACGATAAACTTTAAGCCGTCTGAATCTTTTAAAAAAGGGGAATCTTATTTTGTACAATGTTATGCCCGTAAAATATATGTAGCTCCCCAGGATTTTATAAGAGATCATCACTTACCCTCAAGAAATTCTTTTCAGGAAGTAGTTTTTAAGTTTTGATTTTTTAGGAGTTGGAATTTTGAATTAAATTCTAAAGAATGTCTGTTGGATAAATGCTTCCAATTATATATTTCATTGACTTTTTATAATAATTATTTTGAAATCAGCACTTTGCAGCTTTCATAAATTTACCTATATTTGCACCAATCTAAGGAGAGGGGACACGTTGTCCCCTCTTTTTTTTACCTGCCGGTTTTTAAACCCGGATCAAAAGCGAGTATGGATATAGAAAAACGGGTAATTGAATTAGTTGAAGAAAAGATTGCTGATCGGCCCGACCTATTTATTGTAGATGTTAAAATGCATGCAAGTGGTTTACTTAACATTTTAATAGACGGAGATCAGGGAATTGGAATTCAGGATTGTGCGGCAATAAGCCGCCATGTTGGATTTCATTTAGAAGAAGAAAGTGCAATTGAGCAGGCTTATCATCTTGAAGTTTCTTCTCCGGGTATTGATTTTCCGTTAAAATCTGAAAGACAATACAATAAAAACATCAATAGAACAGTAAATGTTAAGATGGTTGATGGAACTAATAAAGAGGGAAAATTACTGCAGGTTGATGATAAAGGGATAACTGTAGAAGAAAATATAAAGGAAAAAGGAAAGAAAGCACAGCTGGTCGAAAATTTCATCCCATTTGATCAGATAGCTGAAACTAAAGTGTTAATTTCATTTAAGTAGAACAATGAGCAATATAAATTTAATCGATTCCTTCCAGGAGTTTAAAGACTTTAAAAATATTGACCGTCCGACGGTTATTAGTGTTTTGGAAGAAGTGTTCCGTAGCATGTTGCGTAAAAGATACGGTACGGATGAGAATTGTGACGTGATTGTAAATCCGGATAACGGAGATTTAGAGATCTGGCGTACACGTACTGTTATGGAAGACGGTTTTTCTGAAGATGACGATCTGGAAATTGAATTGGCTGATGTTGTTAAAATTGATCCTGAATTAGAAGTTGGAGATGATTTTATCGAGCAGATCACATTAGAAAGTTTTGGAAGACGTGCTATTTTAGCTGCCCGCCAAACTCTTGTTTCTAAGGTTCTGGAATTAGAAAAAGATGAAATTTTCAAAAAATATAAAGATCGCGTAGGCGAAATTGTAACTGGTGAAGTTTACCAGGTTTGGAAAAAAGAAACATTGGTTCTTGATGATGAGGGCAATGAATTGCTTCTTCCAAAAACAGAGCAGATTCCTGCAGATTATTTCAAAAAGGGAGATTCGGTTCGTGCTATTATCTCTAAGGTAGATATGGTGAACAGTAACCCGAAGATTATAATTTCACGTACCGCACCAGAATTTTTGCAACGTTTATTCGAAATGGAAGTTCCGGAAATTTTTGATGGTTTAATTACCATTAAGAAAATCGTTAGGGAACCAGGCGAAAGAGCAAAAGTTGCTGTAGAATCTTATGATGATCGTATTGATCCGGTAGGTGCTTGTGTGGGAATGAAAGGTTCTCGTATTCACGGTATTGTGCGTGAATTGAAGAACGAAAATATCGATGTTATCAATTTCACCAATAATATTTCTTTATATATTCAGAGAGCTTTAAGTCCGGCAAAAATTACAAGCATTAAGCTGGATGATGAAGAAAAACGTGCAGCGGTATATTTAAAGCCTGATCAGGTTTCCTTGGCAATTGGACGAGGTGGTCATAACATCAAATTAGCCGGAAAATTAACCGGTTATGAAATAGATGTCTATCGCGAAGCACAAGAGGATGATGAGGATGTGGATATTGAAGAATTCTCTGATGAAATAGAAGGTTGGATAATTGATGAGTTTAAAAAGATTGGTTTAGATACGGCCAAATCTATTTTAGAACTTACTACTGATGAGCTTGTCAAACGTACTGATCTGGAAGAAAATACAGTGAAAGACGTTCTTGACATCTTGAAATCAGAGTTTGAATAGGGTTACATTTTATAGGTTTTTAGAATTAAGTACAGCGGTTGTTAAAACCCAATTTTCAAAACGTATAACATGAGTTAAAAAACGTATTTTTGTATAAAATAAGCGAGGTTAAAGAATAAATGTCAGAAGGTAAAAGCACAAATTTACTTAAAGCTGCAAAAGAGCTGAATATTGGATTATCTACAGCGGTTGAGTTTTTAGGAAAAAAAGGTCACCAGGTTGAGGCCCGGCCTAATACTAAACTCACCGATGAGATGTATGATGTTCTTTTGAAAGAGTTTCAAGGTGATAAAATAGTAAAGGAAGAAGCCAAACAAATTGTTATTGGCAAAATCCGTCGCGACGAAGCACCGGTTACTCCAGAAAGAACAGAACCAACGCGTTCTAAGGAATTTGAACAGGAGGAAATCCTGATTAAGAACGTGAATAGTTTTAATCCACCAGCAACAGAAAAGCCTAAGACAGATGTTTCTGAGCCTGAAAAGCCGGCTGCAGAAGAAAGTTCTTTGCCGGGTGTTAAAGTTGTTGGAAAGATCAATTTAGATGATCTGAATTCCAAAACGCGACCGGAGAAAAAAGCTCCTCAAGCTGAAAAAGCTCCGGAAGTTGTTCCCGAGGTTATCAAAGTGGAAATTCCAAAGGCACCTGAACCGGTGAAAGCTGAAGAGCCAAAACCAGTAGTAGCAGAAAAAGCTCCTGAACCTAAAGAAGATAAAAAAGTTGAAGTTCCGGCAGCAGAGGTTAAACCTGCAGAGCCGGTTGCGGAAGTTAAGAAAACCGAACCTGTTGTTAAAGCTCCTAAACCAGTTCAGGAAAAGCCAAAAGCTCCTGAAGCGAAAACAGAAGCAAAACCAAAACCTCAGGATGAAGCCGCAGCTAACGGAAAACCAGAATTATTCAGAACTCAAACAAATAGATTAACCGGACCAAACGTAGTTGGTAAGATTGAGTTACCAACTCAACCTTCACGCCGCGGCCAGCCAGTTGCATCATCGTCAAATGTTGCAGGTGGGGACCACAAGCGAAAGCGTAAACGTAAAGATCATCCAACAGGATCAACTCAGGGTGCTCCAACTCAAAACAGACCTGCACCGGGTGCTCCAAATGCTGCTCCGGGTACACGTCAGCCATATCGCGGTAACACAGGAACAGGACCAAATAACCGTCCGGCCGCTGGCGGAGGTCGTGCTGATTTCAGAAATAAATCCAGAACACCTGATGGTCCCAAAGCAGAACCAACAGATAAAGAAATACAAGATCAGATCAAGGCAACTTTAGCTCGTTTGAGCGGAGCCGGTAAATCTGGTAAATTCGCACAACGTGCAAAATTACGTCGTCAGAAACGTGATGATGTTGCACAAACAGCAGAAGATGCTGCAATGGAATTAGAATTACAATCTAAAACCATAAAGGTTACAGAGTTTGTTACTGCAAACGAACTGGCCAGCATGCTTGATGTTCCGGTAACTCAAATTATTTCTACTTGTATGAGTTTAGGAATGTTTGTTTCTATTAATCAACGTCTTGATGCAGAAACTTTAACTATTGTAGCTGATGAATTTGGTTACGAAGTTGAGTTTGTGAAACCAGAGGATGAAGAAACAACTACGCTCGTAGAGGAAGATTCACCGGAGGATTTAATCCCAAGAGCTCCAATTGTTACCGTTATGGGACATGTGGATCACGGTAAAACTTCCTTACTAGATTTTGTTCGTAAAGCAAACGTTATTGCCGGTGAGGCTGGGGGTATTACCCAACACATTGGTGCATACGAAGTAAAATTAGAAAACGGAAGAAGCGTAACCTTCTTAGATACTCCGGGTCACGAGGCATTTACTGCCATGCGTGCACGTGGTGCTAAGGTTACAGATATTGCAATTATTGTAATTGCTGCGGATGACAGTGTAATGCCTCAAACAAAAGAAGCAATTAATCACGCTCAGGCTGCAGGAGTTCCGATTGTATTTGCATTTAGTAAAGTAGATAAGCCGGGTGCTAATTCAGATAAGATTCGCGAACAACTTTCAACCATGAATATTTTGGTTGAAGATTGGGGTGGTAAATTCCAGAGTCAGGAGATTTCTGGTAAAACCGGTTTGGGCGTTGATCTTTTATTAGAAAAAGTATTGCTTGAGGCTGATCTTTTAGAACTAGAAGCTAATCCTGATAAGAGAGCGGTTGGAACAGTAATCGAGGCAACTTTAGATAAAGGCCGTGGTATTGTAACTACAGTTTTAATACAAGCAGGTACTTTAAGAGTTGGTGATCCGATTTTAGCTGGTTGTTATAGTGGTAGAGTAAAAGCTTTGCATAACGAAAGGGGACAAAAAGTCGAAAAAGCCGGTCCATCTACCCCAGTACAGGTACTAGGTATGCAGGGTGCTCCCACTGCGGGTGACAGGTTCAACTCTTTAGAAAGCGAACCCGAAGCCAGAGATATTGCCAACAAACGTTTGCAATTGCAACGCGAGCAGGGTTTACGTACTCAGAAACACATTACATTGGATGAGATCGGTCGTCGTTTGGCTATCGGTAACTTTAAGGAACTTAATATCATTGTTAAAGGTGATGTGGATGGTTCAATCGAAGCACTTTCTGATTCGTTACTGAAACTTTCTACTGAGCAAATCCAGGTAAACATTATACATAAATCAGTTGGCCAGATCTCTGAATCGGATGTTTTATTAGCATCTGCTTCTGATGCGATCATTATTGGTTTCCAGGTACGTCCGTCAGGAAGTGCACGCAAGCTGGCTGAAGCTGAACAAATTGATATTCGTTTATATTCTATTATCTACGATGCCATCAATGAAGTGAAAGCGGCAATGGAAGGTATGCTGGATCCGGAATTTGAAGAGAAAATTACTTCAAATGTTGAGATTCGTGAAGTATTCAAGATCAGTAAAGTGGGCACAATTGCCGGTTGTATGGTGTTGGATGGAAAGATCACACGAAACAGCAAAATACGTATCATTCGTGATGGAGTGGTTGTTTATGCTGGTGAACTTGCTTCATTGAAACGTTTCAAAGATGATGTGAAAGAAGTTTCTAAAGGCTACGAATGTGGTTTAAATATTCAAAACTTTAACAATATTGAAGTTGGGGATATAGTTGAATCTTACGAGCAGGTAGAAGTAAAAGCTAAATTATAATTCAATTAACATACATATTAAAAGCGATCTTGGGATCGCTTTTTTTGTTTAGGAGATTTCCAAAAATTTAACCTGAGTTTCTATAAATTCGGTGTGTTGCTATTCATCATTTTTAAAAGCTTATTCATTTCTTTCTGCATAATTGAAGTTTGCTTTCTTAAAATGCGAAGTTGCTTGTTCATATCATTCAGTAAATACTGGTAGTTTTTCTGAGAATTGTTTATCAGATAACTCATCGGTTTGTTAAACTTGAATTTCCTGCCATTTTCAGTTAAACCGTCAATTGATTTAACCCTGCTTTCCCAAAGCAATTTAAGTTCCTGTTGAAGATCCGGATTTCTGATTACCATAACTTTACAATTATCAATTAATAACAAATTCCAGTTAATAAAGGTTTTGTAAACCTATTTTAAATACGATGTAAACCAGCCATTTATTGTGTTTAGAAATTCGGAATCTGTATCAATTCCGGTTAGATCGTGCCCCTGACTTTCATATATCTTTAATTGATTTGGAATCTGAAACTGATCTAATTTTGCTTTCAGATCCTGCGATTGCTGCAAAGGAACAATCACATCCAACTTTCCATGAAAAATTAATGTGGGAGCTGAATTTTTAGTAACCTGATTTACCGGACTTGCCTCAGCATAAGCACTGGGATTATTTTGATAACTTGTACCAATGAACCACTCCAGAACCTGTGCCTGCAAAAATGAAACGGATTGCAGATTGGTAAAATTAGTTGGTCCGGCCAGAGAAACTACTGCTTTAATATTTTTCTGCGGATCTTTTTGATAGGCATATAACAAAGCAAGGTGCGCTCCGGCACTTGCACCCAAAAGAGCCATTTTGTTTTGAGAATATTTATAATCTATTGATTTTGAGTTTAAAAACCCAATTGCCTTCCCAATATCATTGATCTGTGCTGGATGAACATTGTTTTCTGTAGTATTCGTTAATCTGTAATTCATATTTGCTGTAACATATCCCCGATTTCGGTAATACATAGCCATTTCTGTTAACATACTTTTATCGCCTTCGAACCAAAAACCACCGTGTACAAATAAAATGACCGCGGTTTCTGATGATCTTTCTGCAGGCAAATAAATATCAATTGTATTCAGCTCGTTGTCTGAATATTTAAGATTCAGAATGTCCTCACTTTTTAAGGTTTCTACCGGAACATCTGTATTTGACTTTTGACAGGCTGTGAAAAGGCAAATAACAATAGACAAACTCCAGTATAGTTTACTTAATTCTATTCTGAGCATAAATCTTCGATTTTAATTTAAATTAGGTCAAACTGACTGATAATTAATTATTTAATGAAAATATTAAATAATTCTGTTTTCAATGCATTATCTTTAATATATACGGCAAAATCCTGTATAACAATATTTTAAGTCTTTAATTTATTTTTTATGAACTGGAAAAAATTTAATGGAGAGAAAATTCTAAATCCTATTATTGATGAAGTTGAACAAGTAATAGAAAGAGAAATTAATCTGGGTTACAAATTAAAAGTTTGTATAGGAACAGATTCTCAGGTTAAAGGTTTAACTACAGATTTTGCTACCGTCATCGTTTTCATCCGTGAGCAAAAAGGCGGCTTTATGTTTATCCATCAGGAAAGAACTACTCAGAAAATGAGTATTAAAGAAAGGATGCTGATGGAAGTGCAAAAATCTATTGAATGTGCTTATTCGCTTTGCGATCTTTTGGATCTTTATGAAGTGGATCTGGAAGTTCATGCAGACATTAATACAAATCCAATGTTTAAATCAAACCTGGCACTGCATGAAGCGATGGGGTATATTTTAAGTATGGGATTTGTTTTCAAAGCAAAGCCTGAAGCATTTGCCAGTTCTGCATGCGCTAATAAAATAGTACAGTAATTACCAATTAGTGTTTATAATGGTAGAAGGTTTCTCCTTTGGAGGGATAACTATTGAATTTTTAGAAAGAAATTTTTTGAAACTTTCAGCAAGTAAAAATGCTTGTTCTCCGGCAGCATCAATATTATTTTTCCATGCCTCTTCATTTAACTTCCCGGGATTGTCTTCAAGCTTAGAAAAAAAATTGCCATCGGGTACAAAATTTCCATAGCGATCCCTTTTATAGGGTCTGTAAATAAAATCAGTTAACCAAAACCGATACTTAGAGTTTTTAAATTCAGTATAAAATTTATAATTGATTTCGCCTTGCGGATGACTTAACACTAAAACACCTTTATTAATTTGAAATTTACCGTCCGTTTTGAATGAAACTTCACCTGAAGGTTTTTCCTCTGAATGGTGTTTGTTAAAATTAGATTTAAAAAAGGTTTTTGTACGGAGAATGAGAGTATCACGCGGAAGCTGAGCAGAATCTACAATTTCATAATAAATATATTTTCCCCTTTCATCCAATGATAAAGATCGCTCCGTACTTTGGGAAAATCCTGAATTCAGCTTAAAAATCAGAATTAATAATAAGAGAAATATCTTCATCACTGTTTGATTCAGGTGAAATTAAAATATGCTTAAAAAGCAAACACAGCAGCTAAAGAATACTGAGCTGCATTTTTAGAAGCAATTAGATTTTCATTGCGGAAATTTGAAAATGAACTGTTATCAAATCTCACCTCAGGGATTAAAGTAAAGGAACCAGATTTTAAATTTCCGGTTAAGGTTAGGGATGTAAAATCATCGCCTGTTACATTAGGTATATCTTTCACACTGAAATATTCTCCGCGGGCACCTAAAGTAAATCCCGGCGTTAAAGCCACCTGAGGATAAACGGCTATACCGTGATAACCTCCATTATTATTAGAAATCGAATAGTCTGCCGCATTTAAACCCAGTTTAAATACTTTATTTATCTGATAGCTGGTTGTGAGATCTATAATTGTTCCGGTGCCGGGTGCTCCGTCAGATTTCCCGCTAAGGAAATTGATATAAGCCGACCAACCTTCTATTGGATTTATTGTAAGCTGGGCACCAATGTGCGAAACTCCATTAAAATCATGGTATACATTCCAGTCGTTAAATAATCCGGCCATTAAACTGACTTTATCGGAGAAGGCATAAGTTGCTTTTATTCCGGCGTTCTGAAAGGGCCCCGCACCAAACAAATAGGAAGTAGAATAATTAAAGTTTGCAGTTGGAGAAATCATTTCATACCCAACAAAAGTTCCCATATATCCTGCGGTCATCGAAAATTTTTCTGTGAAAGCATAATTCACATATAAATTCTGAATATTGAAGCTTGAAAAACCAATAACACCGTTATCGTTTGTTACAAGCTCTGCATTTGGAATAGATTGATACGTGCCTCTCGGGCCGAATGAGATTTCCCCCACGAAAGATGCTTTGCCCGAATTTTTCTTAAGCGCCAAATCTAACATTCCAATTGAAATGGAATTGTGCTCGTCAGCAAAATAGGTGTTTATATTATTGGGAACGTTATTAAAATCGTACTTGTAATACGTGTCCACAGATCCTGAAAATTCTAATGCTTCTGATGGAGAATTTGTTTGTGCAGATAAAATTGAAATTGCACTAACCATAATCATAGTAATAGCTTTAATTCTTCTATACATAGCTGTAATTTTTATAGGAAATGAATAAGGTTAAAAGGAGTGGTGGTTAAACCACTTCCTTTTCATAAACTTCAACTCCGCGAACAATCAATGTTCCCTGAGAATATTTTTCATCATGCTGAGAAGCATCAAGACCTTCTTCTTCTTCTTCTGAGCTTACACGAATTGGCTGAATCAAATTGATCAGTTTGAAAATTCCGTAAGAAACGATGAAACTATAAGCGACCACGATGGCAACACCTTTTAACTGTGTTATAAAAAATGCAGCGTTACCATAAAGCAAACCGTCTGCACCAGCTGCATTTACAGATTTTGTGGCTAAAAACCCGGTTAAAAGCATACCTACAATACCACCAACACCATGGCATGGAAATACATCCAGAGTATCATCCAAACTGGTTTTAGATTTCCAGTAAACTGCAAGGTTTGATATAATAGCAGCAACAAAACCGATAAATATACTTTGTGGAATAGCCACGAAACCTGCTCCTGGAGTAATTGCTACTAAGCCAACAACAGCTCCTATACAAAATCCAAGTACCGATGGTTTTTTACCTCTAAGTACATCAAAGAACATCCATGATAATCCTGCTGCAGCAGCTGCAATATTTGTTGTTGCGAAAGCAGAAACCGCCAAGCTGTTTGCTCCAAGTGCAGAGCCGGCATTAAAACCAAACCAGCCAAACCAAAGTAATCCGGTTCCTATCAAAACATATGGAATATTGGCTGGTGGAATTTCCTGATGATCCATATGAACTTTACGGCGCTTTAAAACCAGTGCTCCCGCAAGTGCTGCCATACCGGCAGAAATATGTACTACAGTTCCTCCGGCAAAATCGAGTACCCCCATTTGAAATAATATTCCATCGGGATGCCATGTCCAATGTGCTAACGGAGCATAAACGAACAAGCTGAAAAGGCAGATGAATAAAATATAAGAAGTAAAGCGAATTCGCTCTGCTACAGCACCAACCACCAAACCGGGAGTTATAATAGCAAACATGAGCTGAAATAAGGCAAATAACGTTATTGGGATTGTTGGAGCTAAACTCCATGGAGCGCCAGAATTTACATCTTTAAAGAATAAAAATGTAGCCGGATTTCCAATCAACCCATTAATCGATTCGCCGAAAGCAAGACTAAATCCTACAGTCACCCAAAGAATACTCACAATACCAGCTGCAACTACACTTTTAATCATTGTAGAAATAACGTTTTTCCTGTGAACCATTCCGCCATAAAAAAAGGCTAATCCAGGTGTCATTAGAAAAACAAGAGCTGTAGCTACCAAAATCCAGGCAATATCTGCTGAATTGTAGTTTGCTTCATCGGCATAATGAGGAAACGAAGGAATGAATAAGGCAATTGCTGCAATTATCAGCAAAATCATGAAGGGTGCTACCTGTTTCACTTGGAATTGTTTCATATTCAATCAAATTAATTAATAAAAACTTTTTTTGCTGTTTATTAAACTAAAATTATGAAATTAATTCACTGATTTTAAATTTTTATAAATAAATAATACAATATATTCAATAATAATTGACTAATATTAGTCAATTAGCATTTTTTAGGTGTTTATGCTGTTAAAAAAATAATTAATTATTGTTTATTGGCTAAGTATTTGGTATTAATTCAACTATTATACTCTATATATTTAAAAATAATTTCAATTTTTATCTATTTTTTATAAGATAAGGAGCATTATTTATAATTAACTAAAATTTATATCACAAAAGTGGTGTAATTGATTTGTCATATAGAGGATTTTAATTACATGATCTAATTATTATGGAGAGAAACTTATAGATTTGAAGAAAGATCAATTTTGAAAACTTATACTCTTAAATCAGACCAAAATCTTCCGATTAGCTTACCAGAAGCCTGGGAATTTTTCTCTTCTCCTGCAAATCTTGCCAAGATAACTCCTCCAGAAATGGGATTTACCGTTACCTCGGAGTTTAATCCAGGGCAAAAAATGTATCCCGGAATGATCATTACTTACATAGTAAGTCCTTTACTAGGAATAAAAATGGACTGGATGACCGAGATAACTCACGTTAAAGAAATGGAGTATTTTGTAGATGAACAGCGTTTCGGGCCGTATGCCTTATGGCACCATCAACATCATTTTAAAGAGATAGAAGGCGGAGTGAATATGAGCGACATTGTTAATTATGCCATTCCTTATGGATTTATTGGCAGGATTGCCAACAAATTGATCGTTGAAAAAGAAGTTAATAAAATTTTTAGCTATCGCGAAGCCAAAGTGGAAGAGCTATTCGGCAAATATGATATACTGGATTTTAAACGGCAGCTATAGTTTCAGAATAATTACTTCCCTGAATAATGTTTCTGCTTTCTAATCCTTTATCAATATAGAACTGAATTTCAGATTTTTTTAATCCCCAGTTTGGTGCAATTAACAGTTCGTAATCTGCAAGACCGAATAACCTTTGTATTACAATATCAGGTCTTAAAAGCGAAATAAATTTTGCCAGAAATGCCGTATATTCTTCTATTGAAAATAATTTGAACGGATCTTTATGATACTTTGCGCCCATTACAGATCCCTTTACAATATGAAGATGATGCAATTTCACAAATTTAATTTGAGGCAATCTGTTAATTTCATCGGCATATTTTAGCATCATTTCTTCTGTTTCCCAGGGGAAACCAAAAATGGTGTGTACACAAATTTCAATATTTGTGTTATCCGCTAAAAGGATTGCTTTCTCAAGCTCTTCGTGATTACAACCCCGGTTTATTTTCAGAAGAGTGTCATTATAAATGGATTCCATTCCCATTTCCAGATCTACATCAAATCTGTCAGAATAGCTATTCAGTAAGGTTATTTTCTCTTCATCAATACAATCAGGTCGTGTACCAACAGATAAACCGACAATGTTTTCAGTATTAATACTCAAAGCCTCATCATACATCATTTTTAAATAATGCGTGGGTGCGTAAGTGTTTGTATTTGGCTGGAAATAAATAATAAACTTTTCTGCCCGATAGTTTTTAACCGCACGCTCCATTCCCTGCTCAATTTGCTCCCGAATGGTTGGTAGTTTTCTGGAAAGTTCTGGGGTGAAAGAATCTACATTACAATATGTGCAGCCACCATATCCTTTACTTCCATCACGATTGGGACAGGTAAATCCACCATCAGCAATAATTTTATATACCCGCTGACCGTCATACTTTTTTTTAAGATATGCTCCGTAATGGTTATAATTCTTTTGCCCGAAATCTAATGGTGTGCTCAAAACTTCTATTTTTGTGGCGGCTTGCCTTCTGATTCATTTTTAAACCTGCTAAACAAGAATGTTTCTGTGTTCAGGATGGCAAAGATACTAATTCAGGCTTAAATCCTTCAATTCCAATATATGTTAAGAATATACTACAAGAAAGATAAGAGACTTGCCAAAGAGAATGATCTTGACATTTTACGAAGTATTCCAATCCGTGATC
This sequence comes from Sphingobacteriales bacterium, assembly GCA_038204935.1. GTDB lineage: Bacteria > Bacteroidota > Bacteroidia > Sphingobacteriales > Sphingobacteriaceae > Daejeonella. Next base: position 26,617 of record JBBRCI010000026.1, read on the forward strand.
TAGTTTGGGTGGATCTTCAAAATCCCACTGTTGAAGAAAAAGTTACCATCGAAACCTATTTCGATATCAAATATTCCTCAGAGGAAGAGTCCTCAGAAATTGAAAGTTCATCCCGTTTTAACGAATTTGAAGATGAATTGATTATCAACACCAACTTTATTGCATTTAATTCAGGCGGTTTCGATTATTTTCCGGCATCAATTGTTTTAGAAAAAGGTATTCTTTTTACTTATCGGGATGATGATTTAAGGACTTTTATGGAATCGGTTAAGAAAATCAGGTCCAATCCAACTTCATATACCAATGGTTACCAGATTTTATTAACCATCCTGGAAACAGCAATTGATCAGGATGCCGATGTGATAGAAAGTCTGGCTAAGGAAATTGCAAACCTGAATCAGCATTTAACATTAAGAACCAATCGGACGGATGAAGAAATTCTGCTAAGGATTTCATCTTTCCAAAACAACAACATGTCTTTAAGGGAAAATATCATTGATAAGCAGCGGCTGATCTCTGCTTTAATGAAAAGCAGTTTATTCCCCGAAGAATATATGAGCGTGCTTCGTATTATGATTAAAGATATCAGCTCATTAATAGAACACAATAAATTCGCTTTTGAAAGGCTCGAATATTTGCAGGACACGTTTATGGGTTTGGTAAATATTGAACAAAACCGGATCATCAAAATTTTTACAGTAGCCACAGTTGCATTTATGCCGCCCACCTTAATTGCGAGCATGTATGGAATGAATTTTAGATTTATGCCAGAACTGCAATGGGAATATGGCTACCTGGCTGCAGTAATTTTAATGGTTCTTTCATCTGCGCTTACGCTGATGTATTTTAAAAAGAAGAATTGGCTATAAAAATCCCTTTTTAAACTAATTGTTATAGTATTTTAAAAAGCTTCCTAAACGTGTAGCAAGTACACAAGGCGTTCAAAAACTTATAAATGATTACATTTGTGCAGATTTTTGAACCATGGAAACTATCGAAATTTATAAGCCTAAACATAAAATACGTTTTGTAACAGCCGCCGCTTTATTCGACGGGCATGATGCCACAATCAATATCATGCGCCGCATTTTGCAGTCATCCGGTGCAGAAGTAATTCACCTTGGGCATAACCGCTCTGTAGATGAAGTGGTTAACTGCGCCATTCAGGAAGATGTGCAGGGAATTGCCATGACTTCTTACCAGGGAGGTCATATTGAATATTTTAAATATATGTATGATCTTTTGCAGGAAAGAGGCGCCGGACATATTAAAATATTTGGTGGGGGCGGAGGTGTTATTCTCCCATCTGAAATCGAAGAACTTAAAGAATACGGAATTACGCAAATCTATTCTCCTGATGATGGCCGTAAAATGGGTCTTCAGGGAATGATCAACGATATGATGCAGCAATGTGATTTTCTAACTAAAACCACATTGAATGGCGAATTTAAAGGAATATCAAACAAAGAAATAAAATCTATAGCGGCTGCAATCACTGTCGCAGAAAATCATCCAAAAGAAGCTGAAGAGTTTTTAAAAGAAGTTAAAAAACTAATTGGCCAGCAAACCATTCCGGTATTAGGTATTACGGGAACCGGTGGCGCCGGAAAATCATCTTTGGTAGATGAATTAGTCAGAAGATTTTTATTGGAGACCGATAAATCTTTGGCCATAATTTCTGTGGATCCGTCCAAGCGTAAAACAGGTGGCGCTTTGCTGGGAGATCGTATCCGGATGAATAGCATTAATGATCCGAGGGTTTACATGAGATCGCTGGCTACTCGCCAGGCAAACCTGGCTCTTTCCAAATATGTTCAGGAATCAATTGACATTTGCAAAGCAGCTGGCTACGATTTGATTATTGTAGAAACTTCCGGCATTGGTCAGTCTGATACAGAAATTACAGAACATTGCGATGTTTCTTTATATGTAATGACTCCGGAATTTGGTGCAGCAACCCAGCTTGAAAAAATAGATATGCTTGATTTTGCAGATCTGGTTGCAATTAACAAATTTGATAAACGCGGTGCTTTAGATGCTATACGCGATGTGCGCAAGCAATATAAACGCAATCATCATTTGTTTAACAGCAAAGATGAGGAGTTGCCAATTTTCGGAACAATGGCTTCGCAGTTTAATGATCCGGGAATGAATAATCTGTTTGCCTCTTTAATGGATACCATTAAAACCAAAACAGGCATTGATTTTCATGCACAGATGAAACTGAGCAATTCTCAGTCTGAAAAAATTTATATAATTCCGCCAGATAGGACCAGATATCTGGCAGAAATCGCGGAAGCAAATCAGGATTACAATGAATGGGTAAATAAGCAATGTAAAATTGCACAGCAACTTTTTCAAATAAAAGGAGTTCTGGATCTAGCGTCAGAGAACGAAGCGCTGTCCCTTGGTGACGGTTTGGATGAGGCCTATTCAAAATTGGAAGAAAACCTGGATGGCGAATGCAAGCGACTTTTACGCGAATGGCCCGAAACGATTAAAAGATACAAGGCCGACGAGTTTATTTTTAAAGTTCGCGATAAAGAAATAAAGCAGAGTTTATACTATGAATCGCTTTCAAAACTCCGCATCCCTAAAATTTCGCTACCGCGATATGAGGCCTGGGGAGATATTTTAAGATGGCTTTTAACAGAAAATGTTCCTGGAGAATTTCCTTATGCCGCCGGAGTTTTTCCGCTTAAAAGAGAAGGTGAAGATCCGACAAGAATGTTTGCCGGAGAAGGTGGTCCGGAAAGAACCAATAAACGTTTTCATTATGTTTCTTTAGAGCAGCCTGCGCACAGACTTTCCACAGCATTTGATTCGGTAACTCTTTACGGAGAAGATCCGCATATCCGTCCGGATATTTATGGTAAAATTGGAAATTCAGGTGTAAGTATTGCCACGTTAGATGACGCCAAAAAATTGTATTCAGGTTTTGATCTTTGCAGTCCTTCAACTTCTGTTTCAATGACTATAAATGGGCCTGCACCTATGTTGCTTGGTTTTTTTATGAACGCGGCTATTGATCAGCAATGCGAAAAATACATTCAGGAAAATGGTTTGGAAAAAGAAGTTCAAACCAAAATTGACCAAATTTATAAAGAAAAAGGAATTGATAAACCAGCTTATCAGGGAGATCTCCCGCAAGGAAATAATGGTTTAGGTTTAATGCTTCTAGGCGTAACCGGCGACCAGGTTTTACCGGCTGATGTTTATCATAAAATAAAAGCCTACGCAATTTCCAGTGTTCGCGGAACAGTTCAGGCTGATATTTTAAAGGAAGATCAGGCACAAAACACCTGTATTTTCTCCACAGAATTTGCTTTGCGGATGATGGGCGATATTCAGAAATATTTTATCGATAATCTGGTTCGCAATTTTTATTCTGTGTCTATTTCCGGATATCATATCGCGGAAGCAGGAGCAAATCCAATTTCCCAACTGGCATTTACGCTAAGCAATGGTTTCACTTTCGTGGAATATTATTTAAGTCGCGGGATGAAAATTGATGATTTCGCACCAAACTTATCTTTTTTCTTCTCTAACGGAATTGATCCTGAATATTCGGTTATTGGTCGCGTTGCCAGAAGAATATGGTCTAAAGCTATTAAATATAAATACAAAGGAAACGACCGTTCTCAGAAACTTAAGTATCACATTCAAACTTCAGGTCGCTCTTTGCATGCTCAGGAAATTGATTTTAACGATATCAGAACTACGCTTCAGGCGCTTTACGCGATCTATGATAATTGTAATTCATTGCATACGAATGCGTATGATGAAGCAATCACTACCCCTACGGAAGAATCTGTTCGACGTGCAATGGCCATTCAATTGATCATTAACCGTGAATTAGGTTTGGCGAAAAATGAAAATCCATTACAAGGTTCTTTTATTATTGAAGATTTAACTGATCTGGTGGAAGAAGCGGTTTTAACAGAGTTTAAACGTATTAATGATCGTGGTGGAGTTTTAGGAGCGATGGAAACAATGTATCAGCGTGGAAAAATACAAGAAGAATCATTGTATTATGAAACATTGAAACATAATGGAGAATACCCGATAATTGGGGTGAATACATTCTTAAATAAAAATGGCTCACCAACTATTGTTCCTTCAGAAGTGATCAGAGCTACCGAAGAGGAAAAGCAATTTCAAATTGCTGCTTTGGAATTATTTCAGAAAAGAAATGAAGATGTGTCCGCAAAACTTTTAGAAAATCTTCAATTGGCTGCCATTCAAGGAGAAAATATTTTTGAGGAATTGATGGAAGTGTGTAAAGTTTGCTCTTTAGGGCAAATATCCAACGCATTGTATCAGGTTGGCGGACAATACAGAAGGAATATGTAAAATATGGCAACAACTTTATGCTTTATTAGTAACTATGAATATAGAGTTGCGAAGTGGGATGAGTTTTATTTGCCGGGACAACTTTAGGGAATTCAAGCCTTTTATTACAATGAGGTATTTATTTTTTAATTAGAAAAAAGCCTAAAACTAAAACGAAAGTGAGAAGAATCATATAGACAACTCTATAATTGAAGTTACTTGTTCCATTTTCGCTATCATTCTTTTTAATCTTTTTAAGTTTTATAAAAGTAAAGGGTAACAGCGTAATAAGTAGAGCAATATTTACTAGATATCTATATTCTCTTGAAATGAAAATTAAACTAACAAAATAGACGATAGATAGTAATATTACAAAAAGTAATTCTTTTTTAATTTTTATCATTATTCTGCAGTTTTGATTCTGTAATAAGTATAAAGATTTTTTTGTACATCTCCTCAAGTTGAGACTTTCAGTATTATTATAAATTTTGCTGAGAGCAAGCCATTCGATCAGTTAATTATTTAATGATCGACAGCTGATCGATAACAGATTGAAATATTTCATTATATTTCATGGCTTAATGCTTTTTTTAAAGATTTTAAATAAGAGCGTCCGTTTTTCAAATCAGGTTCCAAATGGCAACCTTCCCCCCATTCATTCCAAGCATTAATAAATAGGAATTGTTCTTTTGGTTCTAACTTATACTTGGTCTTAGTGACCATTTCGCGGGTCCATTTTTCGAATAGTTCAGGCGTAGATTCAATATATATTGTTGCGTTTTTTTTTCTTCGAGAAGAATTATCCCAAGATGGGCAAACGCATCTAAAATATTTATAATCAACATCGGTTTTGTTGATCATATTATTTACCAATTTTGGATAGGAATATATGCTATTTTCATAGGAGGCTGATTTTTTTAGGTTTATTTGATGAAGAAGTTTATTGAATAAATATTTAATAATATTGTTTTTGGCGATCTTTTTACCTCTAAATGGTATGTCTGGAGCGAATTCCATTCCTGCATCAAAGCCGTGAAGAGCAGGGTCAACATTTCTTTTAAAATTTTCCATCCTAATTAAATACAAATCGTCAAAACCAGCTTTTTTAGCTTCTTCCCTCCAAATATCAGTTCCTTGTTTTACATTTGGGTGCAGCTCAGAACGATACATTAAAAAAACAGGTTTATTGTCAATTTTGATATATCTCTTGTCTTTAAAAAAAGGTATTAAGTATTTAATATGTTCCCGATCATCTTCAATTGAATATTCTTGCTTCATCAAAACCTGTTTTTCTTGACCGTCCCATGCTCTCGTCCAATTTTCGTTAGCCCAACTTAGGCAAAAAGGCATATCTGGTTTGCCAAATTCAAGCATATCATGCAATGGCTTTTCGAGTAATAATTTACCATTAAACCAATAATGATAATAGCAAAACCCATAAATCCCATATTCCTTGGCTAAGACGGCCTGATTTACCATTTCATTAAAAATACCTAAATCATAATAATTATTGTTTTCGGGTATATGTGGCTGGTAATGTCCTTTAAATAGTGGAGTTGCTTTTTTAACGTTTGTCCATTCTGTAAAACCATCGCCCCACCACTCGTTATTTTCTTTTATAGAATGAAATTGAGGTAAATAGATGGCAATAGGTTTAATGTTACTTTTCATCTACTCTATTTTAATCATTAAATGTTTGCATATTGATTAACCTTTTGTAAAGGCCATCATTTTGGATCAATTCAGTATGCGTTCCTTTTTCAACAATTTTACCCCGATCTAATACCAGAATAACATCCGCATTTTTAATTGTGCTGAGCCTGTGCGCAATCACCAACGTTGTGCGGTTCTTCATTAAATTATTTAAAGCATTTTGGACGAGTTGTTCAGATTCTGTATCCAATGCAGAAGTTGCTTCGTCTAATAACATGATTTCGGGATTAGATAAAATAGCCCTCGCAATACTAATACGTTGTTTCTGTCCACCTGAAAGTTTCATTCCCCTATCTCCAATATTGGTTTGATAACCCTTTTCGGTATGTAATATAAATTCATGAGCATTTGCAATTTTAGCTGCCGTCTCAACTTCTTCTAAAGTTGCTTCGGGTTTACCAAAAGCGATATTATTAAAAATACTGTCGTTAAATAAAATGGATTCCTGGTTTACAATTCCTATTTGTGCTCTTAATGATTCAACGGTTAAAGAGGATATGTTTATACCATCAATTTCAATTACACCGCTTTGTGGTTCAATAAATCGGGGAATAAGATCCATTAAAGTTGATTTTCCTCCTCCTGAGGGTCCAACTAATGCAACATTCTGTCCTTTGTATAATTCCAAATCAATCTGATCAATTACTTTTCTATCACCGTAAGAAAAAGAAATATTCTTTAGAGAGATTTTATTGGTAAAAGATTTTAATTCTTCTGCATTAGCAGAATTTATAATCTCTGGTTTTGTATCAATTAATTCCAGAACACGTTCACCTGCTGCAAGTCCTTGATTTATATTACTGAATGAATCAGAGATGGCTTTGGCCGGCCGCATAATTTGAGAAAACAAAACGATGTAAACGATGAATGCTTCGGCACTTAAATCAGATTGTTTTTGTATAATTAATAAACCGCCATAAAGCACAATTGCCACCACCATAGAAACGCCTAAAAATTCTGATACAGGTGAGGCCAGCTGTTGCCTTTTTGCCATTGAGCGTGTTATATTAGAATATCTAACATTCTCCGAATTGAATTTATCTTTGATATAGGTAACGGCATTAAATGCTTTTATAATTTTAATTCCTGATAAGGCTTCATCAAGGTAACTGATCATTGTTCCGTAGGATTGTTGTGATTCTCTGGCTTGTTGTTTTAATTTTTTAACAATTCGTGCTATCGCGAAAGCGGAAATTGGGATAATTAAAATTGAAAAAACAGTGAGTTTTAAGGATATAGAAAAGAGCATAAAAAGATATGCTATTAATTGTAAAGGTTCTTTAAAAAGTACCTGTAAAGTTCCGGTAACGGAGAATTGAACTACCTGAACATCCGCTGATATTTTTGAAATAATATCTCCCTTTCTTTCATTGCTGAAATATCCCAGATGGAGATCCATTACGTTATTGAAAACGGTTTTTCTTAAATTAAGCAAAGTATGAATTCTCAGGTTTTCCATAATTCTTTGAGAAAGATATCTGAAAATATTACCCAGCAAATTGGAGATCATAATGATGATACACACAAACTTTAATGCACCATAAGTGCCGTAATTATTATTGGCTAATTGTGCGTAATAATTGAAATATGCGACTACATCCGTCCAGTGTTGCGGTTCTATTGCTTGTATATTGGAAGTGTTGGTTGAAAAAAGTGTTTTTAATAAGGGTGCAAGCAGAGTTAAATTCAGGGTGTTGAATATAACCGCGAAAGTGGTAAAGAGAAAATAGGGTATTGCGAATTTTTCTATTGGTTTAGCAAAAGATAAAAGGCGGAAATATGTCTTCATTCAATTTATTAAGGCGGCAATTTACTTATTTTCAAATTATTTTGATAGTGCTTAATTAAGCCTTTCATATTCTCCATACCCTTAAGTAGCGACAAGTTTGCCCATATTTTAAAAATGTATATTTGCCGGGGTAAAACAATATGGAGCAATCAGAAATAGATATAGCAGTAGTTATTATTAATTTTAACTCTTCAGAATTCACTCTGGATTGTGTCAATTCTATACTTTCTCAAACTTCTAAAAAAC
>JBBRCI010000027.1:0-34226 GCA_038204935.1 Sphingobacteriales bacterium
CCGGAAATCTTTCCAGCTTCGCCAGGTTTCATTTTACTTATTTTGATAAATGGTTTTTGATGAATATTTCCTTTCCTATCCGGAATCGGGTCGCCATGCGGATCTGTTTTGGGAAAGTCTAAAAACTTATCCAGCCTTTCAATTAGTTCATTAGAATTTATGTGCTCCAATTCTTCAGCAATATCATGAACTTCATCCCACTTAAAATCTAATTTTTCGACCAGAAAAACTTCCCACAATCTGTGTTTCCTAATTATTTCAGTGGCTGTTTGCCTTCCGCTCTCCGTTAAGCTTGCGCCCTGATAACGGATATAATTGATCAGTTTTTTATCAGCAAGTTTCTTAAGCATATCTGTAACCGAGGCTGCTTTGGTGTTCATTACTTCCGCAATGCCATTGGTTGACACTACATTATTTTCATCTGTACTTAAGTGATAAATTGTTTTAAGATAGTTTTCTTCTGTAAATGAGTGCATGTTTAAAAAACTAATTAAGTAAATCTAATAATAAATTTAGATTAATCTAAAATTTAATTCATAAAATTATTCCAAATATTTTCCTCATTTTTAAGTAGAATATTTGGTTATTGTTTTTAAAACCTACATTTGTTATAGTATGGCATTCGAATTAGATAAAATAGATTTACGAATTCTGAAAATTCTTCAGGAAAATGGACGTATAACCAATCTGCAACTTTCTTCCGAAGTAGGTTTATCGCCTGCGCCAACTCTGGAAAGAGTTAGAAAGTTAGAAAATGCAGGATTTATCAAAAGCTATCATGCCATGGTTGACGAAGAACTACTGGGCTTGGGAATAAAAACTTTCATTCAGGTTCAGCTGGATTTCCATAAAAATAATACGATACAGGTTTTTTTAGATGAAGTAAAAAACATCAAAGAGATTACTGAATGCCACCACGTAACTGGTCAGTGCGATTTTCTTTTAAAGGTTTATGTGAAAGATATTAAGGCTTATGAGCGATTGATTATGGATAAGATCAGTAAAATTGGTGTGGTTAAAACTTTCCAAACTATGATGATCATGTCTACTAACAAAAAAGAACCTGCAATTCCTCTTGAATATTAGTAAGGAAGTTGCCAGTTTATTTTTCCTAAATTTTCCTTTTGAAGTATCTCATTTGCTTCAGTAAAATGATTGCAACCGAAAAAACCTTTGTATGCTGAAAGGGGTGATGGGTGCGCCGCCGTTAATATGTAATGTTTATTTTGATCTATTATCGCAGCTTTATCTTTAGCGTAATTTCCCCAAAGCATAAAAATTATTCCGTTTCGTTTTTCACTTAATTGCGAGATAACTGAATTTGTAAATATCTCCCAGCCCTTCTTTTGATGTGATCCTGCTTTTGAAGCCTCAACGGTAAGAGCAGAATTCAAAAGTAATACACCCCGTTCTGCCCATGAAGTTAAATCACCATTTTTTGGTTCCCGGTAATCCGGATATTCATTTTTAAGTTCCTTGAAAATATTTTTGAGTGATGGTGGAGGAGGAGTGCCATCCACTACAGAAAAGGAAAGTCCGTGCGCCTGATTTATTCCGTGATAAGGATCCTGACCTAAAATCACAATTTTAACTTTAGAATATGGAGTATGGTTAAAAGCATTAAATATTTTGGCACTTGGAGGATAAACAATAACGCCTTTTTCCTGCTCGTTATTAAGGAAATTTTGCAATTGCTGCATGTTCTCAGAATTCAATTCATCCTTTAAAACATCTTTCCAGCTTTTATCAAGTTCGCCTGACATATTTCTTTGCTTATATATTGCTTAAACCATCAAATAAACGGATATTTGCAAGCACAAATCTAACAGATTAACAATAAGACAATGCCTAATTTTATAAGATTAATAATTGCTTTCGCGATTTTGGGAGCAGCCGTTACATTAATGATTTTTGGCCATTGGGGTTGGGGAATTCCATTGGTTTTAGTTGCAATTTTAGTTGCAGTAACTTACATGTTTAACGAAAAGATGCTAATTGCTCAGTATTTTCTCCGCAAGGAAAAAATGGATAAATCTAAAGAGTGGTTAGATAAAATTACTGATTACGAAAAAGAACTGATCAGTACCCAGCATGGATATTACCATCTTTTACTGGGAATGATTCAATCGCGTAAAGCACCTTTGCAATCTGAAAAATATTTCAAAAAAGCACTTTCCCTGGGGATGACCATGGATCATAATGTGGCTCTTGCGAAGTTAAGTCTTGCCGGTATTGCAATGGCAAAACGTAACAAGCGTGAAGCGAGCATGTACCTGGCTGAAGCGAAGAAAGCTGATAAAAATAAATTGCTTGCCGATCAGATCAAAATGATGAAAGATCAGATGGGACAATTGGACAGAACTGTTCAGCAAACACGCAGCTACAGATAAAACTTATTTATCTTCTAAATTATCAAATCTGGGAAATCTATCCTGGTTTGAAATTCGGCTAATAATATCTTCTTCATCATGTACATTCATGTTGAAGAATTTTTGTTCTGCTTCAATGCGTTTGAATAAATGATTGATAAAAGATAATTTGAAATCTGCTCTCGGAAGCTTAATAAGATATTCTAAATCATTTATTTCTATACTAGGATTTTTCATAATAGACCATTTTAATAGGTCCCTAAAAATATAAAAGGCTGATAAATTTTACTTTACCAGCCTTTTACTTTTATATTATGATTTTGTTAATTAAACCAAGCCATTACGGTTTCTTTAACCGGCATGTTAATATCAAGTTTCATTTTTTTGCGCATCCCGCCAAGGTCGTTAAATACCTTATTCGGGTTTGCCGCTTTTAAATCATCTGTTGTATGAAAGCCCATTTTATTTAATACTGGTACCCATTCTGCCGGAACACCAAGATTCACAAAATCGTCTACACTGGAAACTTTTGCTTTTTTCTCCGGACGCATTTGCGGGAAGAAAAGAACTTCCTGAATAGTGCTTTGGTTGGTCATTAACATTACTAAACGATCAATTCCAATTCCTAACCCGGAAGTTGGCGGCATTCCATATTCTAAAGCACGCAGAAAATCTTCGTCCATGGCCATTGCTTCCTCATCACCCCGACCAGCTAATAACAACTGATCTTCCAAACGCTCACGCTGATCAACAGGATCATTTAATTCGCTGTATGCATTAGCAATTTCTTTTCCCATTACAAATAACTCGAAACGCTCCACCAAACCTTCTTTTGAACGGTGTTTTTTCGCCAGAGGCGTCATCTCAATTGGGTAATCTGTAATATAAGTTGGCTGAATTAAATGTTCTTCAACTTTTTCGCTGAAAATTTCATCGATCAGTTTTCCGCGTCCCATTGTTTCATCAACTTCAATTCCCAAATCAGAACATGTTTTACGCAAAGCGGATTCGTCCATTGCAGAAACATCAATTCCGGTATGTTTTTGAATGGATTCATACATGGATAATTTCTCGTAAGGACCGCCAAATTCAATTTCTTGATCTGCAACTTTTATAGTTGACTTTCCATGAATTGCTACCGCGACTTTTTCCAGACATTCTTCAACCATGCGCATCATCCAGATATAATCTTTGTATGCCACATAGATTTCCATGGCGGTAAATTCAGGATTATGCGTACGATCCATTCCTTCATTCCGGAACATTTTACCGAATTCATAAACACCATCAAAACCCGCAACAATTAATCGTTTTAAATATAATTCGTTGGCTATGCGTAAAAATAAAGGCATATCCAAAGTGTTGTGATGCGTAACAAAAGGCCTTGCCGCGGCGCCACCATGAACCGGCTGCAAAATTGGAGTTTCAACTTCCATCCAACCCTGGTTGTCAAAATAATTCCGCATGGTATTAATCACTTTAGAGCGATTCATGAAAATTGTTTTGTATTCTGGGTTAACCGTTAAATCTACATAACGCTGGCGGTAACGCATTTCCGGATCTGTAAAGCCATCGTGAATGATCCCGTCTTCATCGCGTTTTACAATTGGAAGTGGTTTTAAAGATTTAGATAGAAGAATCATTTCACTTACGTGAATAGAAATTTCTCCGGTTTTAGTGGTGAAAACATATCCTTTAACACCAATAAAATCGCCAATATCGAGCAGCTTTTTAAATACTGTATTGTAAAGAGTTTTATCTTCCGTAGGGCAAATTTCATCACGGTTAATATAAGCCTGAATACGTCCGGTAGAATCCTGAAGCTCCACAAAAGAAGCGCTTCCCATAATTCTGCGGCTCATAATGCGGCCTGCAAAACTGATGTTTTTGTAAGACGTTTTATCCCGCTCGTAATTTTCTTTGATATCGCGTGCATTCACATTAATATCAAAGGCTTCGGCAGGGTAAGGATTTATCCCAAGTTTGCGAAGTTCAGTCATCGCCTCACGGCGTAAAATTTCTTGTTCAGATAATCCGGTACTCATTTGTGATTTTTAATTTTTGCAAAAATAGTTTTTTAAGGCGAATATTAAACTCCTAATCACCTCAAAACAAAACAGGCATCCAAAACTGAATGCCTGCTGCTTTACGTTCCGGCTGCTTAATTAGATTCAACAGTCTGCAGGTACAGATCATTTATCTGCGATTCATATTTCTTTTCGATTACTTTCCGTTTGGCTTTTAGAGTAGGAGTTATTTCACCTTCTTCAATTGTAAACGGATTACGCTTCACCAGGAAGCTTTTTATGCGTTCAAATTTTGCCAGCTCGGTAGATAATCTTTTTAAATCCTGACCGATCCAGTTTACGATTTCCGAATCTTCAATAAACTGCTCAGGCCTTTGGAAAAACTCTTCTTTCAGATTAAAAGTTTCCTGTAAAGATTCTTTTGAAGGAGTAATTATTGCGGTTATGTATTCGCGTTTATCGCCAATTAAAAATAACTGTTCAATTTTAGGGCTTTTTAAATATGTGTTTTCAACCGGCGTTGGATATATATTCTTGCCATAAGCATTTACAAGCATGTTTTTAATGCGATCGGTAATCTGCAGATTTCCTTTATAAAATCTTCCTACATCACCCGTATGGAACCAACCCTGGGCATCTATAACTTCTGCTGTTTCCTCAGGTTTTTTCCAGTAGCCTTTCATTACACAATGTCCGCGTACAACCACTTCACCTTCGGCACATTCAAAATTTTCGTCAAATGTATTATGTGTCTGAACAGAAATAAATTCCTTGCTTTCTACATCCTGAATTCCAACTTCAATTCCGGGAATTATGCGGCCAACTGTTCCGTAAACCTGGCGATGATATTCTGTAACAGACATTACTGGTGAAGTTTCTGTTAAGCCAAAACCTTCCAGAATTTTGATGCCCAAATTTCCGAAAAATTCACCCACATTCTTTGGTAATGCAGCACCTCCAGAAAGCATGAATTTTAATCTTCCGCCTGTTTTTTCTTTGATCTTACTGAAAACTAATTTTTCTGCAAGACTATGCTTCATGGATAAAATGAAATTCGGTTTCTTTCCGGATTCTAAAACCTGGCGATTTTTTTTACCGATCTCAATGGCCCACAGAAATATTTTCGCTTTGGTTCCTCCTGCACAAGTTCCGTTTTTCATGGCTTTATCATGAATGCGTTCTAATAATCGAGGAACGCAACTCATAACGGTTGGTCTTACTTCGCCCATATTTTTGGCAAGTAATTCCAGACTTTGCGAGAAAGCAATTTTACAGCCTTTTGTTATGCAAACGTGATAAGTTGCTGTACGCTCAAAAACGTGGGAGAGAGGCAAAAATGAAAGGAAAGTTTCATTCTCATCTATAACCGGAATTTGTTCAAGGCAGCATTTAACGTTCTCTACAAAGTTAGAATGCGTTAGCATAACTCCTTTTGGGATTCCGGTTGTACCCGATGTATAAATTAAGGATGAAATATCTGAGGGCTGAACTTCTTCGCGGGCTTTATCAATCGCATGCTGAAATTCTTTTAAACAAGATTCTCCTTCATTGATTAGTGATGTAAAATTTAAAACGCCTGCGTTTATATTTTTGACCATTAATTTTTGATAGTCATCAAATACAGGAATTATGCGCTGTAATTCCGGACAGTTATCTGCAATTTTTAAAATCTTCTTAAATAAGAAAGTGCTTCCAACCAGAATAGTCCGGGCGCCAGAATCTTTTAAAATATATTCAACTTCAGTTTCACTTAAAGTGGGATAAATAGAAACATTAACGGCTCCAATTTGCTGTAATCCCTGATCGTAATAAACATAGTCAGGTGAGTTTTCTATGATCAGCGCACAGCGATCTCCTTTTTGAATTCCCATTTCCAGGAAATAGGCAGAAATAGCATCAGCTTTTTGCAAAACTTGTTTATAGCTTATTTCTTCCCAAATGTCCTTTACTTTATGAATTAAAAAGGTATTTCCTTCTGGATGAACATGTTTAACAACGTTTCGTAATAACCTTGGAACTGTTGTAGACTCGGTTATTAAATTCATGTGAAGAGGTTTGGATAAATAACGTTATGTATTATTTGACAAGTATAAACACAATCATATCAAAAAACAAAAAGGGCCCAATTCTGAGCCCTTTTTGTGAAAGCCTTATCAAAGATGATAAGACTGTTTAATATTATACAGAAAAACTTTCGCCGCAACCACACGTGCGGGTTGCGTTGGGGTTATGGAAATTAAAACCTTTTCCATTTAGTCCGTCAGAAAAATCAAGTTCAGTTCCGGCCAGATATAAAAATGATTTCATATCCAAAGCCATTCTCACACCCTGATCTTCAAAAAACTGATCGCCCGGTTTTTCTTCATTATCAAAATCTAATTTATAAGATAGACCAGAACATCCGCCTCCTTGAACTGAAACCCGCAAAAAATGCGATTTGTCCAGCCCGTTCTCTTCCATCAGTTGTTCTACCTTACTTTTAGCTTTATCTGTTACTGTAACCATTTATTTAGTACTAAGTATATTGTATGGAGTAAATAGTAATCAGAAAAATATTCTGAAAAAATACTATTTGCCAGATACTAATTAGTGATGAGATTTTTCGCTCACTAAAGCTTCTAAACCATTTTTCACACGGTAATCATTAATCGCTGCTTTAATAGCATCTTCTGCTAAAACAGAACAGTGAATTTTTACCGGTGGTAAAGCTAATTCTTCAACAATATCCATATTGTCAATTTTCATTGCTTCATCAATTGATTTACCTTTTAACCACTCTGTTGCCAGAGATGAAGAAGCAATTGCAGAACCGCAACCAAAAGTTTTGAATTTAGCATCGGTAATCATGTGATTACCGTCAACCTGAATTTGTAAGCGCATTACGTCACCACATTCCGGAGCGCCAACTAAACCTGTACCTACGCTGTTTGCGCTTTTGTCTAATGTGCCCACGTTACGTGGATTTGTGTAATGATCAATTACTTTATCTGAATAAGCCATGGCTATATATTTTTAATTGTTTAATTTAATTTTTAAGAATAATACTAATGTTCTGCCCATTCGACAGAATCTAAATCTACACCTTCTTTAAACATTTCCCAAAGAGGAGAAAGATCACGAAGGTGATTAACTGCTTTCATTGTTTGTGCTATCGCGAAATCAACTTCTTCTTCTGTTGTAAAACGTCCCAATCCGTAACGGATAGATGAATGCGCCAAATCATCGGATAATCCAAGGCTTTTTAACACATACGATGGTTCTAAAGAAGCAGATGTGCAGGCAGAACCTGAAGATACTGCCAAATCTTTCATAGCCATCATCAAACCTTCGCCCTCCACATATTTAAAAGATATATTGGCAACATGCGGTAAACGGTGTTCCTGATTTCCGTTTCTATAGCTTTCTTCCATAACCAACAGAGAGGTTTCTAATTTATCGCGTAAAGCGGATAAACGTTTGCTTTCTTCGGCCATTTCTAATCTGCATAGTTCTGCAGCTTTACCTAAACCAACAATACCGGGAACGTTTAAAGTTCCTGAACGCATTCCACGCTCATGACCACCGCCATCCATTTGTGCCGTAACTTTTACTCTTGGGTTTTTACGACGAACATATAATGCACCAACTCCTTTTGGTCCGTACATTTTATGGGCAGTGAAAGCTAAAAGGTCTATTCCATCTGCAATAACATCAACAGGAATTTTTCCAACTGCCTGAGTTGCGTCAGTCATAAATAAAGCACCATGTTTATGAGCGATCTCTGCAATTTCTTTTATTGGCTGGATAACACCAATTTCGTTATTTCCATACATGATAGAAACTAAAATTGTGCTTTCAGTCATTGCATTTTCCAAATCCTGTAAAGATATTAAACCGTCTGCCTGAACAGGAAGATAGGTAACTTTAGCACCCAGTTTCTCCACGTGCTTACAAGCATCTAAAATTGCTTTATGCTCTGTAACGCATGTAATAATGTGATTGCCTTTCTCTTTATACATTTCAAATACGCCTTTGATAGCAAGGTTGTCTGATTCTGTAGCACCGGAAGTGAAAATGATTTCTTTTTCTGTAGCGCCAATCAATTGAGCAACCTGTTCGCGGGCATAATCTACGCCTTCTTCTGCGGCCCAGCCAAAAGCATGGTTACGACTGGCAGCATTTCCGAACTTCTGGTTGAAATAAGGTAACATAGCTTCCAGAACGCGTGGGTCCATTGGAGTAGTAGCATTATTATCTAAGTATATTGGAAGGTTCATTCTTATTTAGATTGAGATTAAATTCAGCCACAAATATACAAAATTTAATTCGCAGTAATTGAACCCAACCATTAGCAAAATCCATTTGAAATGGTCATTTTTATGCCATAAATCAATTATATGAATAAAATCGAGCATATAGGAATAGCTGTAAAAAATTTGAAAAATGCCAGTTCTGTATATGAACAATTACTGGGTGTTGCCAGCTATAAAACTGAAGAAGTTGAAAGTGAGAGTGTAGTTACAGAGTTTTTTCAAGTCGGAGATAATAAAATTGAACTGCTTGAAGCCAGTCATCCTGATAGTGCTATTTCTAAGTTTATAGAGAAAAAAGGAGAGGGGATACATCATATCGCTTTTGCTGTTGATGATATTCTTTCTGAAATGGAAAGATTAAAAAGCCAGGGTTTTGTTATACTTAATGCAGAACCTAAACAAGGAGCAGATAATAAATTAGTTTGTTTCGTACATCCAAAAAGTGCCAACGGCGTGTTGATAGAGCTTTGTCAGGATATTTCTTAACGGCCAAATGCGAATATTTTTTCTTTGCCATCACTCTTACCCAGATATAAATCACGGATTATTTCTGCCGCAATTACGCTGAATGTGATTCCGTTTCCGCCATACCCCAAAGCAAAATATGTATTTGGATGTTTTGGATGTTCGCCAATATATGGCAATCCATCTTTGGTTTCGCCAAAGGTTCCGCACCAGTAAAAATCAATTTCTATAGGAATATCAGGAAATAGCTTTTTGAATTTTTTAAGAATGATCTCATTTTTCTCTTCCATCAAAGCATCACGCTTTTCCGGATTTTGGAATTCTTCATCCTCTCCGCCAATAATAACCCGGTTGTCAGGAGTGGTACGAATATAAAAATAAGGTTTTGCGGTTTCCCAGATCAGGCATTTTTCCTTCCATAAATGCTGCTCAACAGGCCGACTGATTATCACGTAAGTGGAATTTAATTGCATTACTTTTTCTTTTAAAAAGAACTGACTTTCGAATCCCGGAGCGCAAACCAATTTTTTGGCCTTTATAGAAAATCCTTTATCGGTTTTAATTTCAATCCCATTTTTATGATTGATTATTTTTTTAACTTCTGTATAACTGAAAACTTTTAAGCCCGATTTTTTGATATGATGTTCAAGAATTTTTTTGCACAATGTATAAGCATCAACCTGAGCTGAAACATTATTGTATAATGCAGCAGGTCGTTTAATGTTGAACTTTTTGAGGAGCTTTTTATCATCTAAAAATTCGACCGGAAGATTGTATTTCCTTCTCACTTCAAACTCTTCCTCTAAAATTTTTGCGTCTTTTTTGGATGAAGCCAGAAATAAACTTGATCTATTTTCAAAATCGCAATCGATTTTTAATTCCTTAATAATTTCTTCCAGTTTGCTGATGGATTCAAGGCAAAGCTTATAACTTTCCACTGCATTTTCTGTCCCAACTTGATCAATCAGATCGCATAAAAGAGTATCAATTTCATATTGTAACTGAGCAGTACTTGCCGGTGTACTTCCGGTAGATGACATGCGTTTATCAACTACAACACACTTTATTCCTTCTTTACATAAAAAATGAGCCGTTAAAGCTCCTGTAATTCCCGATCCTATAATTACAACTTCTTTTTCCAGATCTGATAATAAAGCTTTATAATTGTCTGACAGGCCATTTTTAATAAGCCACCAGGGTAATCCTGATTTTAAATCCATAAATTTGAGTGTCAATTGGAAACATATCTGGAAAAAATAAGTTTTTACTTTTTTCTCTTTATATTTTATTCTATATTTGCACCTCTTAAAAAGTATTGAATACGATGAAAGCTGAATTACATCCCAAAAATTATAGATTAGTTGTTTTTAAAGATATGTCTAACGAATATGCCTTTTTAACAAAATCTTGTATAGAAACTAAAGAATCCGTTAAATGGGAAGATGGTAATGAATATCCTTTAGTAAAACTGGAGATTTCTCATACATCTCATCCATTTTACACCGGAAAAATGAAATTAGTTGATACCGCAGGTCGTATCGATAAATTCCGTAGCCGTTACGAGAAGAAATAATTTTCTCTTTAAAATATTTGCGTGAAGTCCCGTCCTAAACAGTCGGGACTTTTTTTATTTTTGTTTCATGAGGATAATTCTTTTCGACGATAATTGCCGCAATTCTTTATTGCCATTAACCTTTACACGGCCGGTTGCAGCAATGCGAGTTGGTATATTAACCATTTCAGAAAAATGGGAGAAGTGGCTTAAAGCTGAATCTTCCTATCTCACTTCTGCCTATTTACAGGAAAAGTTTCCAGTTTCAATTTCAGAATCAAACTGTTTTATAAATGGTTCGGTTTGCCCGGATGAAGAATTGGTAGAAAAAATTGACAAACTTGCAGATGGCGAAGCTTTATTAAAAGGTGAAATTTTATTAGCTGTTAAACTAAATCAAACGGATGCTTCAAGTTTTGATTTCCGTGAATACGGAAAATTAGATCAGGTTGATTATTCCGGTGATTTTACCAGAATCGTTTTTCCAGAAGATATTTTTAAGCTGAATGACGCGGAACTAAGAAAAGATTTTAAGCTAATTACCAAAAATAGGAGTTCGGCAAATATCAGTTCTACAAATATTATTCTTGGAGATGATATTTTTGTTGAAGAAAGTGCGGAAGCAGAATGTTCTACCTTCAATTGTAAATCAGGACCTATTTATTTAGGGAGAAATTCCCAGGTTTGGGAAGGCAGCCATATACGTGGGTCGTTTGCGCTTTGTGAAAACTCACAAATAAAAATGGGTTCTAAAATATATGGACAAACTACTATTGGGCCATACTGCCGTATTGGCGGTGAAGTAAATAATTCAGTTATTCAAGCTTACTCGTCAAAAGGACATGAAGGTTATCTTGGGAATGCAGTTTTAGGCGAATGGTGTAATATCGGAGCTGATACAAACAACTCCAACCTCAAAAATAATTATGCTGAAGTTAAGCTTTGGGATTATAATAAAGAGAGTTTCCGGAAAACGGGAATGCAATTTTGCGGTTTAATTATGGCTGATCATGCAAAGTGTGCTATCAATACCATGTTTAATACAGGTACTGTTGCGGGAGTAAGTGCCAATATTTTCGGTTCTGGTTTTCCGAGAAATTTTATCCCTGATTTTTCATGGGGCGGATCGCAGGGTTTAGATGTTTATGCCTTAAATAAAATGTTTGAAACAGCAGAGAAAGTTTATGAGCGCAGAAATCTTAAATTTGGAGATATCGATAAGAAAATTCTGACGCATGTTTTTGAAGAAACGGCTAAACACAGAAGATTTTAACTAAGATCATCATGCTAATATAAAATATATGAGAAAAAATATCATCGCAGGAAACTGGAAAATGAATATGGATTATACATCAGGTATTGGTCTGTTTTCAGAGATTATTAATATGGTAAATGATGAAGTGATGGGAGATCAACAAGTAATTGTTTGTCCGCCGTATATTCATTTAAACAGCATGGCTCAGCTTTCTAAGCCACACGCTAATATTCATGTTGGCGCTCAAAACTGTCATCAGGCAGAAAAAGGAGCATACACAGGAGAAATTTCTGCAGAAATGGTTAAATCTGTGGGTGCTGGTTTTGTTATTTTAGGTCATTCAGAACGTCGCCAATATTTTGGAGAGAATAATTCCTTACTTGCCGAAAAGATAAATATAGCATTGAAAAATGGCTTAACGCCTATTTTTTGTATCGGCGAAACGTTGGATCAAAGGAATGAAAATAGATATTTTGAAGTAATAGCGAATCAGTTAGAGGAAGCACTTTACCATTTATCTGAAAGGGATTTTAAGAATATAATTCTGGCCTACGAACCTGTTTGGGCTATTGGTACAGGTTTAACAGCCTCACCGGAGCAGGCACAGGAAGTTCATGCTTTTATCCGTGAGGAAATTAAAAATAAATTTGGTGATACTGCTGCTGGGAATGTAAGTATTTTGTATGGTGGAAGTTGTAATCCAAAAAATGCTTCAGAATTATTTGCGAAAGAAGATATTGATGGTGGTTTAATTGGTGGTGCTTCTTTAAAATCCAGAGATTTTGTAGATATTATTAAGGCTTTTAATAAAGCATGAATTATAAAGAATTAGTTTTTACGGTATTAAATTCCGAAGAATATCAGCATGATCTGTTGATAGATAGTTTATCTCAGATCGGTTTTGATACTTTTGAAGATACAGATCTGGGCTTTAAAGCATACATACCCGCTGAAAATTTTAATGAGGAATCATTAATGGAATCTCTTTTGCCTTATCAGGAAATGTTTTCATTTTCTTATGAAATAAACCTCATTCCACATAAAAACTGGAATGAAGTATGGGAAAGTAATTTTGAGCCTTTAATAATCAGCGATAAATGTTATGTGCGGGCAACTTTTCATCCGGCTCGACCGGAATTTCCATATGAAATTGTAATTGATCCCAAAATGGCTTTCGGAACAGGACATCATCAGACAACTAGTATGATGATGCAATGGATGCTGGAAGACGACTTTGAGGGCAGAAAAGTTCTTGATATGGGTTGCGGAACCGGAATTTTAGCCATTCTGGCTAAAAAACTGGGTGCTGTAGATATTCTGGCAATAGATTATGATCAGCTTTGCTTTGATAGCACTATCGAAAATTCTGCTTTGAATAATGCGTCGGAAATAAGGGTCCTTTGTGGTTCTCAAGAAGTAATACCAGAGGAGAAATTCGATATCATAATTGCCAATATCAATCGAAATATATTGCTCGATCAGCTGGATAAATATTCTGAAGTTTTAAAAGAACAGGGAATAATTTATTTAAGCGGATTTTATGATGGAGCAGATTTAGATATGATTCGCCAAAAGGCAGAAACCCTAAATTTGAAATTTGTTGGAAATAAAACAGAAAAAGATTGGGTTGCCGCAAAATTCCTGAAAGAGTAATTCGATTTTAAAACATTTTAACTCATTATATGCGTGTTCATTTTATTGCAATTGGCGGTAGTGCCATGCACAATTTAGCTATTGCTTTATCTAAAAAAGGTTATCAGGTTACCGGCTCTGATGATGTTATTTTTGAGCCTTCTAAAACCAGATTGCAAAAACAGGGAATTCTTCCCGAATTGCAAGGCTGGGATGAAAATAGTATTACTCCGGATCTGGATGCGGTTATTTTAGGAATGCATGCACGGGTTGATAATCCTGAATTGCTGAAAGCGCAACAAATGGGTTTGAAAATATATTCGTATCCGGAATACATTTATGAGCAGTCTAAAAATAAAAAAAGAGTTGTAATAGGGGGAAGTCATGGTAAAACAACCATAACTTCTATGATTTTACATGTATTAAATTTTTATAAAAAAGATTTTGATTATTTGGTAGGTGCTCAGCTTGAAGGTTTTGATACCATGGTAAAAGTTACCGATGAAGCGCCGGTAATTATAATTGAAGGAGATGAATACTTAGCTTCGCCGATTGACAGAAGGCCTAAATTTCACTTATACAAAGCGCATATTGCGGTATTAAGTGGAATTGCATGGGATCATATAAACGTATTTCCAACTTTTGACAACTATTTAGAACAGTTCAGGATTTTTCTGGACACAATTGAACCAAATGGTACTTTGATCTATTCTGAAACCGACACGGACTTAAAAAATCTGGTTGATGAATATAAAGGCGATCTGAATAAAAAACCATATAGTTTATTACCTCATACTTTAAATAAAGGTCAAACAATCTTAATTACGGATGAGGGTGAAATTCCGCTGGAGATTTTCGGTGATCATAATTTGCTTAATTTAAATGCGGCAAGACTAGTACTGAATGAATTAGGAATTAGTAACAATGATTTTTATGCTGCTGTTCAATCATTTAAAGGAGCTGCAAGAAGGTTAGAACTTCTGGCAAAAAATGAATTCACTTCTGTTTATAAAGATTTTGCACATTCTCCTTCTAAATTAAAAGCAACTATACTGGCAGTTAAAAAACAATTTCCCGAAAGAGAGCTTATAGCTGTAATTGAGCTTCATACGTTTAGTAGTCTGAATAAAGATTTCCTGGAAGAGTACGCCGGGACAATGAATGATGCTAATGAAGCAATAGTTTTTATAGATGAAACAATTTTTTTACAAAAAAGATTAGAACTTTATGATGAGAAAGTTGTTAAGCATGCATTTGCTAACACAAGAGTAAAATTTTTCAACAATATCGAAATATTGGAGGTATTTTTGAGTTATATTAATTATAAGAGTAAAAACTTGCTATTAATGAGTTCAGGCAATTTTGCAGGGCTCGATCTTATTAAATTGGCAAACAAAGCAACCGAAACAAAAGAAATTTAACCTATTAGACCTACCTTATCTAATTAAACCAAACAAAATGAAAACATTAGGAAAAAAAATTCGTCTTTTGAGACACCAGAAGGGGTGGAGTCAGGAAGATGTCGCGAAACGTCTGGATATTTCCATTCCAGCTTTTTCGAAAATAGAAACAGGAATCACAGATGTGAACTTATCCAGATTAGAGCAAATTTCTACTTTATTCGAAATGAGTGTAGTGCAGCTACTTACATTTAATGATACTGAAGAACAGGAGAAATATACATCAGAACTTGAAGTTTTAACTAAAAAGGTCCAGGAACGGGAAGTTGAAGTTATAGACTTACAGAAGAAAGTTATTGAGTTGTATGAGGAACTTCGACGCTCAAAAAGTTAGTTAAACCTTCTTATTAAGAAGGTTTAACTAAAATATTTTCCGCATTGTTACATGTCTTTTACCAAAAGTAGCTCCGGTTGCTTCGTGGATTGAGAGCATTTTGTCGTTAAAATCACCTACCCAGGATAATTCTAATTCTTTGTACTGATTTAATGGAAGAACATATTCTTTCAGCTTAATAAATAGAGCTGATTCAAGACCGTGTTTTTGAAATCCCTTTTTTGTTCCCATTACCACTGCACGCATTCTAGAGACACCTTTCCAACGGATATAAGCAAACTTTAATTTTTCAATCAGCCCTAATTTGCCTTTAAATGATTTAATCATCTGATTTGCATCCGGAAGAATTACGATAAAAGATGCGGGCTCATCATTAACGTAAGCAAACCAGATAAGCTTCTCGTCCATTATTACTTTCATTTTATTGAAGCTTTCTAATAATGTGGCCTGGGTAATAGGAACAAAGTTTTCGAAATCTTGCCATGCATCATTATAAATTTCAGCGAAATCGGCTGCGAATTTTGAAAAATTCTTTTGCTGTAGATGCTCAAAGCGATATCCGGGTTTGTTGGCAACCCATTGTGCAATTTTAGTAAATCGTTCCGGAAAAGGTTTGTAAACTTCCAGGTGATTTGTTATCTGTTCATACTGAGTTTCAAACCCAAAATTCTCAAATAGATTTTTATAATATGGGAGGTGATAATTCATCCCGAATGAAGGTTGGGTAAAACCCTCAACTAACAAACCCCAATATGTGTCATTTTCTCCAAAATTTATAGGTCCGTCCATTGCCTGCATACCTGATTCTGCTAACCAAATTTTAGCAGTATTAAACAATAATTGTGAGGCGGCTAAATTATCAATGCATTCAAAAAACCCTATTCCTCCGGTTGGCTGTACATTCTGAAATGCTTTTTTATCATTGATGAAAGCAGCAATACGTCCAATTAATTTTCCTTCATCAGATTTTAATATCCATCTGGTTGATTTCCCATGGCTATGGAAATTGTTTTTTTGAGGATCAAAAATGGCTTCAACATCCATATCTATAGGACAAACCCAATTTTTATCGTCCCGATAAATTATTCGGGCAACGTCAAGAAATTGCTTTTTCTGTAAAATGGATTTTACTTCTTCAATAATCATATACAAATTATGCTTTACGGGGTAATATAAAAAAAGCATCCAGTAAAACTGAATGCCTTATCATCTTTCAGAAATATTATATATTAAAAATCATCATCTTCATCATCTTCGTCAAATGAATTTAGATCATCGACAAGAGACAGATCAAAATCATCGTCATCATCATCCTCATTAAAGGACTTAGTTATTTTTTTCTCTTTGATATCAGGTTTAGACTTTCCAATTGCCTTTTCCCCCGAATTTCCCATGTTTTTGTTGTTGGTCGTTTTCATCATTTATGAAATTAGACATGCTTGTTTGTTGGGATAAAAATATAAAGTTTTTGATATTAAAAAATAAAAATTTCAGAATTTATAAAATTAATTTTTAGCCTTCTGGATCGCCAATTTCATTGTTTTCAGAAAGAATATCTTTTAGCAAAGGTAATTCTGATGATGAATTTATCCCAAAATAATCTTTAAATAATATGCTCATCCCGTAAAGGATTGGTCTGCCTACAGTTTCAGCTTTGCCAAGAATACTTATAAGTTCTTTTTCTAAAAGTCTTTGAATGGTATAATCACAATTTACTCCACGAATTTGCTCTACTTCCAGTTTAGTAATTGGTTGTTTATATGATATAATTGCAAGAGTTTCTAATGCTGCTTGGGATAATTTCTTTTTAGATCTCTGAATTTGTAATTGGTTAATAACTGGAAAATAATCTTTACAGGTCAAAAACTGGTAACCGTTATTAATTTCTACAAGTTCTATCGAAGAATTTATTTGCTGATATCTGTTACGAATACTTTCTACTGCATTTATAATTTCCTGATAAGAAAGTGTTAGTTGTGAAATATCTTCCAATACGGCCTGAATCTCTTCTATTGGGATTCCTTTTTCAGACGCAAAAATCAACGCTTCAATAAAATTTTCTGAATTTGATAAACTCATGGAATAATTAATAAAGTTTAAAAATATTGATTATTAGTCGATTAAAGATATTGTGAAATTTATTTCTCATGTTTTACAATTTAATCACATTTATTAAAAACCGGGATCAAATTTATGTCGTAATTCAATACAATCAACAATTCTATTCAAAAACTTAATAAATATCTAGAACATGACAAATTTAACACAAGGAGATGAGCAGGGACTTCTGAAAGATCAGAACAACTTCTTATCCACTAAAGTGCATCGCCGTTCATTTCTGCAATATGCAGGAGCTGGTGCCGCAGGTATTGCATTGGTAGCAGCAGGCTGTAAAAAAGATAAAATGATTGAAGGTGTTTACCTTGGTGCTGGTGATGTGGGAATATTAAATTATGCTTATGCATTAGAGCAGTTAGAAGCTGCCTTCTATCTTCAGGTTGCCACTTCTTTTTATTCTGGTGCAACAGATGCTGAGAAATTATTGCTTTCTGATATTCGTGACCATGAGGTTGCTCATCGTGAATTTTTTAAGAATGCTTTAGGAGTAAATGCTATTTCGAACCTGGAAGTTGATTTTTCAACAATTGATTTCTCAAGTCGTGCAAGTGTTTTAGGAACAGCTAAAGCTTTTGAAGATTTAGGAGTTTCTGCCTATAATGGAGCTGGAGCTTTGATTAAGGATGCAGGTTATTTAACACTTGCCGGTAAAATTGTTTCTGTGGAAGCCAGACATGCTGCATTAATACGTGACTTAATTAGCAACGGATCTTTTGCAAACAGTGAAGTTATTGACAGTAATGGTTTAGATAAATCACGCATGCCAATGGAAGTATTGAGCATTGCAGGAACTTATATCAAAACTAAAATTAACGCAGGTGATCTGCCAACCTCTTAAATCAGAAAAACATGAATATCTTAAATATATTAGACGAAATTGAAAAAGTAGATGGTGAAGTCTACGAGCGGTTAAACCCGAGAAGAAAAGCAATGGGCGAATTTTTTGGATTCGGTAAGAAAGTTGCTATAGCTTCATTACCTTTTGCTTTAGGTTCAATGTTCAAAAAAGCATACTCTCAAACTTCAACAGATATTGAAGGTGTTTTGCAATTTGCATTAACATTAGAATATCTTGAAGCAGAGTTTTATACTCGGGCTGTTGCTGCTGCGGGATTAATTCCTGCAGGTGCTGCAACGGGTGCAATTACAACTATTCGTGATCACGAGAATCAACACGTTGCATTTTTAAAAACAACAATTGCTTCATTAGGTAAAACTCCTGTTAGCAAGCCAACCTTCGATTTTTCGGCTGGTAATGGTTCTATGGTTGGTCCTTTTGCTGATGTGTTTTTAAATTATGATACATTTTTAGCTGTGGCTCAAACTTTTGAGGATACCGGTGTTAGAGCATACAAAGGTCAGGCTCCTGCTTTATTAGGAACCGGTGGTGTTTTAACAGCAGCTTTAAATATTCATTCTGTTGAAGCACGTCATGCTTCTCACATCCGCCAGATGAGAAAGGCTCGCGGAGCAAATGTTAAACCTTGGATTACTGGAAAAGAAAGTGGTATTGGAGCTGCAGTTCAGGCTTCATATGATGGTGAAGAACTGGATACCCAGGCTAATATCAAAATAACTAATATCAATGGCCAGAATATTTCCGTAAATGCAGCTACTGAGGCGTTTGATGAGCCTTTAACTAAAGCTCAGATTCTGGCAATTGTTGACCCTTTTATTGTTTAAGTTTTAAATAGTCCTTTACTGTTTAAGTTTGGGTTTGAGGGAAGTTGTAAAACTTCCCTCTTTTTTTATCCAAAATTTTGCTCATAAAAAAAGCGGCGAAACCCTGAGGGGAGAGTTTCAACCGCCTTTCACGAACAAATAAAAATTTAATTCAAAGGTAGAGAGCTATATTTTTACACACTTACTAAACAAGAACACTAAAAATCCTCCTGCAATTCTTGAATATTTTATAAATGTTTTCAATTGTTCCGCGTTTATAAAACAATGGTACATTAATAAATTTTATAAATAGAAAAAAAGGGGTGAACGGTAGGTATTTTTGAGTGAACGGTCAAATTGGAATTTTTATCGTGACTTTTGTGCCCGAATCACCAGTTTGATTTGTGTTGATAGAAATATTTTCCTCACTATTAAGATTTAATAAATTTACCCTGTCTTCAGTAATTTGCATCCCCATACTTACGTGATCTGAGTTCTTTATTTTTTTTGAATTCTGAATTCCTTGTCCATCATCAATAATTAAAATCAGAAGTTCTGTGCCTTTATCTTTTATTTCAACAGTAATATTGCCACCATCTTTTTGAGGCATAATCCCATGCCAAATTGCATTCTCTATAAAAGGCTGCAGCAACATAGTTGGAATTCGTGTTTCTTCTATATCAATGCTTTCATCAACTAATATATTATATGTCATTTTATCGCCAAATCTTAGCTTTTCTAAAGAAAGATAAAGTTTAAGGTAGATCAATTCCTCTTCAAGCGATACATAAGTTTTGGTACAAATTTCAAGGTTTTTGCGGATAAGCTTGGCAAATCCTGTTAATACTTCATTTGCTTTATGTGCATCCTCAGTGTTGATAAAATATTGTATTGAATTCATTATGTTGAATACAAAATGAGGATTCATCATTGCTTGTAAGGCTTTTTGTTCTAATGCAAGAATTTTAGACTGTACATTAATTTTTTCACTTTCGAGTTTTCTCTGGCGAATAAAATACATGTAAACAAGTCCAAGAACTACCGCAAATATCAGAGCATATATAATGGCCATAAACCACCAGGTTTGCCAATATGCCGGAACAATTTCAAAGTTTAAATAAGTTGGATTTCCCCACTTACTGTTCTGTACTTTGGCCCTTATTGCTAAATTATAGTTACCAGGTTCAAGTGATCCAAAATCAATATTTGTGTTACTTGTTTCTATCCAGGGCGCATCATTTTTTAAACGGTATTGATAAGATTCATCTGCCTGAGTATAATTAATGGCAGTAAATTTTACAAGAATATTGTTTTGATCGTGTTCAAATTTAAGTCCTGAACTAATATTATATTTTTTACTGTTTACCTGAAAACTGGTTATGTAAAATGGGGGGGGAGAATAATTAATAACTGGTGTATTTCGGGGAAAAATAGTTAACCCGCCATTTGTTCCTAAATAGATTTTATTTTCATCTATAAAAATATCTAATACTTCGTTTGATGTTAGTCCGTCTTTTATTTTATAAGTTCTAATAGAATTTTTAACATCATGGTAATCAAATTTATCTACACCCGAAAAAGTGGTAAGCCAAATAAACTTTCCGTCATAAGCCAGTTTCCGGCAAATATTACTGTTTAGTCCATCACTAATACTAATACTCCTGATATGATTTTTGTTGTCCATTATTACAACGCCATAACCATACGTGCCGATTACCATTTTACCGTCGGGAAGCTCTATTATGTCCGTTACTCTTTTAGATAAAAGATTAGAGTATTTGGATATGGTATCCACCTTCCCTTTTTCATACCGGAAAAGGCCATTGATGTTCGAAAACCATAAACGATCTTTTGAGTCATAAAATATTTTAAACGATCTGTCAGCAAAAAATACCTGATCATCATTATTCGCTGTAGTTTCAAAAACTAAGGGCTTTGATTTATCTTTTAAAATATAGACTCCGGAAGCCAGTGAAAAAGCAATTTCGTTATTAGAACCAAGACTAAAAGATTTCATAGAAAAAGCCAGGCCATTTTTTTCATGAAGATATCTGACTTCTCCATTTGGATTATCCATATTAATTTCGCCTAATGAATAGCTGGAGGCGAACCAAATAGAATTCCTGCTTTTATCAACATCCAATTTTTTTATGGGATTAAAAGGATGTTTATAAATGTTTAAGTCTCTTGTTGAAATTTTAGAACTATCTATAAATGTAATTATCCCGGTATTTGAACCAAGCCAGATTTTACCATACTTATCTTTTGCAACACTCCATATAGCATCTTCAGGTAAACCGGTTTTTTGTGAGTATTGAATAACATTATCTGTGTTTTCCGGTAAAATAACTAAACCGCCTCCAAGAGTTGAAACCCAAATATTTCCATCTTTATCTGCTAAAAAGTTAGATACCGTTTTATCTTTTAGCAAATGGTTGCTTATTTTGCCTGATTTATTTATTGTATAAACTCCACCATTCCCGGATGAGAGCCAAAGCTCATTTTTGTAAACTAAAAATGAGTTTATTTCTTTAAGGAGTAATTCTTCCGGAATTTTCCTGATAAGAGTTAGTTCCCCGTTACTATATTCTACAAGTCCGTCTTTTGAAATGAAATTTAATTTGCCTGTTTTTTTATTGAATGTGTTTGACTGAAAAGAAACAGGTAGATATTCTGCCGGTTCCTGAGAAATCATTTTAGAACCTATTTTATAAAATCCTTTAGTGTTTACAGCAATAATCTGATGTTTGTTATCTTCAAAAATAAATGATTTTGAAATATCGAGGATTTCATTTGGCCGGGTATAAAATCTTACCTGATTTTCTTTTATTGCAATTATTTGATGCTGATTGGTAGAGAACCAAAGCGTTTTAGATGAATCTTCAAAACAGCTTACAATACTAGCTTTGGTTATAGCTTTCTCTAAAAGTTTGTCATTTTCGGGCTTGTGAAAAACTCCATTATAGTAATAACCAAGCTTCCCATTGAAATTTAAAAACCAGATTCTTCCTTTAGAATCTTCAAAAACCTTTAGAACTTCATTGTCGGCCAGGCCGTTATCTGTTGTAAATGTCTCAAAGGTTTTTCCATCAAACCTGTTTACACCGCTGGATGTAGCGATCCATAAAAAACCTTTTGAATCCTGAATTGTGCAATAAACAGTAGAATTTGCAAGTCCGTCTAAAACTGTAAAATTTTTAAAATTAATAGTTTGTGCTTTTGCCTGATTTATAGAATTTATCAGACTAAATAAGCATACAAATACTATTAATTGTTTAGTTATCGCTTTTAAAAATTTATTTTGATTTTGAATCAAGGTTATTTATTTAGGAAGACTTTAACCCGTTCTAGAAATTCTGAAGACCGTCTTCTGGAAACTGTTAATTCTGTATTATTTTTCATTTTAACCAAATAACCATTCTGATTATTAAAATCTTTAAGATATTGAAGATTGATAATGGTTGATTTATGAATTCTTACAAACGAAGCTGGATTTAAAACCTCTTCAAATTCTTTCATGGACTTTGAAACAACCATTTTCTCTGAGTTATATAAATAGAAACAGGTATAGTTATTATCGGCTTCCAGATAGATTATATCTGATATATTTATGATTTTGAAACCCTGAGAATTTGGGAGACTTATAGTTTGGATATCTTTACCATTGTTTATGTTTTTAACTAAACTATTTAAGGAGTCAGTATAAGTTGTATTATCTATTTTCTGATTTTGCTTCAGCTTTTTCCATGCAATTACTTTCTGTACAGAAACCTGCAATTCATCTATGTTTACCGGTTTTAATAAATAATCAATGGCGCTTGCTTTAATTGCTCTTAATGCATACTGATCAAAGGCTGTTGTAAAAATAACGGAAGTTTCATTTGCTTCCAGATCGGGAAGTAGTTCAAATCCATTTTCCCCGGGCATTGCAATGTCCAGAAACACAATATCTATCAGATGTGTTTTGAGAAGCTTTCTTGATACTGCTACCGAATTCGCGACCGACTTAATTTCTACATTCGGACAATTAGCCTCTATAAGATAACAAAGTGATTTTCTACTGTATTCCTCGTCGTCTACAACGATTGCGCTTAATTTCATACTTCCGACTAAATTAAGAATTGTTAGCAATAATTTAATCGATTAGCTTTTTAATTTATCCACGATAAATTTGAAGCAATATAATTACAATAAATTAAGAGGAAATTATTTCAATTGTGAAATTACGGCATTGACAATAGAATCTTCAAAAGGTAATTCAGAACCATCAATAAATCGTACTTTATTACCTTTTAAGTCAGAATTTAAATTAACATTCTTCAGATTGACAATTAATGAATTTTCAAATTGTAAAAAATGAGCTGAAGTGAAAAACTCCGTATAATATTTAAAGTTACTTTCAGAAAATAATTTTCCTGATTTTATGGATTGAAATGCAGTATTTGAACCCAAGTTTTGAACAAAAAGAATATCATTCAAACTTAAAACTTTGTTTTCAACTCCGGAGTTAATTATCAATTTTTGAATCTCCATTTCATCGTCCAGATTCTCTCTTAAAACCATAATGGAATTTAAAAAATTTTCGTGATTCTGGTCAGCGCAAAGCTTGGTGCAGTTCTGTAAATCTTCAACTAAAATAGGTTTCAGTATATAATTGACAGCGCTTGCTTTCATCGCTCTGATAAAATATGTGTCATCAATACTGGTGAAAATTATACTCTGGATACTTTTTTTTAGATAAGGATATAATTCAAAATCGTTCTCCCTGAAAAGAAATATATTCAAAAATGCAAGCTGTGTTTTTGTTTGATTGAGATAATTTTTAGCTTCTTCTAAAGAAGATATTATCTTTCTAATTTTCACATCCGGACAATGAGCTTCAATTCTGAAAAACAATGTTTTTCTGAGCTCTTCATCTTTATCAATAATTATTGCATCCAACTTCTTCCGGAATTAATTGCCATAATACGCATAAATAGGATGGAGTTAAAAATTCAGCAGCTTAATTTAACAGCTATAAAATTTTTAATAATTAATTACCTGTTGCTCAATATGCTCAGGTAAATCTCTGAATTGATATTGCTGAGTTCGTAACTGTGGTTCAAATCCGGCTTCTTCGATGGCTTCCTGAATTCCAGCCGAAGTAAAACGATGTGGAGCACCTGCTGCAGAAACTACGTTTTCTTCTATCATTATAGATCCAAAATCATTTGCTCCTGCCTGTAAGCAAATTTGTCCAACTTGTTTACCAACTGTTAACCAGGATGCCTGAATATTTTTAATATTGGGAAGCATAATTCTGCTTAAAGTGATCATTCGGATATATTCATCGCCTGTAACTTGATTGGTAATTCCTCTGACTTTCTTTAACAAAGTTCCGTCATCCTGAAAAGGCCATGGAATAAAAGCAATAAAACCTTTTGAATGTTCCGGCTTTTCAGATTGAACCTGACGTAACCAAACCAAATGCTCAAAACGTTCTTCAATAGTTTCAATATGACCAAACATCATGGTTGCAGAAGTTGTTAAATCTAACTGATGTGCGGCACGCATCACGTCTAACCATTCCTGACCCCCGCATTTTCCTTTAGAAATTAATCTTCTTACGCGATCATTTAAAATCTCAGCTCCGGCTCCCGGTAATGAATCTAAACCGGCATCTTTTAAAGCACTTAAAACTTCTGTATGCGTTAATCCATCCAATTTCGCAATGTGTGCAATTTCCGGTGGACCTAAAGAGTGTAATTTTAAACTGGGATATAATTCTTTTAACTGCTTAAAAAGATCTACATAAAACTGCAAACCTAAATCCGGATGATGACCTCCCTGTAATAAAAGCTGTTCTCCGCCAAGGCGAAACGTTTCTTCTATTTTTAACTTATAGGTTTCAATATCAGTTATATAGCTTTCATCATGTCCCGGGCGACGGAAAAAATTGCAAAATTTACAATTGGCAATACAAACGTTTGTGGTGTTTACATTTCTGTCAATAATCCATGTAACTTTGCCATGGGGAACTTGCTTTTTACGCAGTTCGTTTGCAACAAACATGAGGTCGGCAGTAGATGCTTCTTTATATAAAAAAACACCTTCTTCCTGTGTAAGAAATTCAAATTTTAAAGCTCTTTGTAAAAGGTCTGTAGTATCCATTAAGGCAAATATAGTTACTCAAAATTTTAAAACAGCCGGAATCTAAATTCTGACTAATTACTGATATAACAAACGATTTAATGGTGTTTATAAGAGCTTATAATTTTAAAAATTCCTAAATTCGGCTTTTGTCAATTAATTCTCTAAGCTGCTTATGGTTTCTTTCAATCGCTTTGTATTAGAAAATGGTTTAAAAGTTCTGGTTCACGAAGATCCAACAACTCCAATGGCTGTTGTCAATATTTTGTATGATGTTGGTGCCCGTGATGAAGATCCCAACAAAACGGGTTTTGCCCATTTATTTGAGCATTTAATGTTCGGCGGGTCAGTAAATATTCCATCTTACGATGAGCCCTTGCAACGTGTTGGAGGCGAAAATAATGCCTTTACCAGCAATGATGTTACTAACTATTATATAACACTTCCATCTGTAAATATAGAAACTGCTTTCTGGCTGGAGAGCGACCGGATGTTGAGTTTGGCATTTTCAGAAAAAAGTCTTGAGGTACAACGAAGCGTAGTTTCTGAAGAGTTTAAACAACGGTATCTAAATCAGCCATACGGCGACGTTTGGTTGAAACTAAGACCAATGGCTTATAAAAAACATCCATATCAATGGGCAACAATTGGTAAAATTTTAAAGCACATAGAAGATGCGACTATAGATGATGTAAAAGCTTTTTTTAAGAAACATTATAATCCGGCTAACGCAATTTTGGTTGTTGGCGGATCTGTAAAAACAGAAGATATTAAAGTTCTGGCCGAAAAATGGTTTGGAAGTATTCCGGGATATATTAAAACCGTTAGAAACTTACCGGCAGAGCCTGAACAAACGGAAGAACGCAGAGAAACCGTAAAGGCAGATGTGCCTTTAAATGCATTGTATAAGGTTTTCCACATGCCATCGCGTAATGAGGACGGTTATTATTCTGCAGATCTTATCTCAGATATTTTATCTCGAGGAAACTCTTCCAGATTATTTAAAAACCTGTTAAAAGATCAGAAATTATTCAGCGAAATTAATGCCTACCTAACTGGAAGTTTAGATAACGGTTTGTTTGTTGTTGAAGGAAAACCATTGCCCGAAGTTTCTATGGAAGAAGCTGAAGCGGCCATCTGGAAAGAACTTGACCGGATCAAAAATGAATTTGTAAGTCCGGAAGAACTTATTAAAGTGAAAAATAAAATAGAATCTACAATGGTTTTTTCTGAAATGAGTTTGCTTGATAAAGCCATGAACCTGGCATTTTTTGAATTATTAGGAGATGCAAACCGTTTGAACACAGAGACCGAAAAATATCTTGAAGTTTCTGCAGATGAAATAAAAGATCAGGCCAAACAAATATTCCGCAAAGAAAATTCTTCAACATTATATTACCTAGCCAATTAAAATGATAAACAGGATATTAGCACCCGAGTTCAGACAAATTGAAGATATAGAGTTGATTGAAGCTGTTCCTCACAGTTTAGATAATGGTATAAAAACATTTATCATCAGCGGAGGAGAGCAGGATCTTATTCGTGTTGAATTTGTATTCTCAAACCTGAACTGGAGTCCGGATAAACCCTTGCAATCTTTTGCCTGCAATACTTTATTAAATGATGGAACTTCCCGGTTAACGGCTGCACAAATTGCAGATCATATAGATTATTATGGTGCGTTTTTTCAAACAGAATACAATTATGATCAGGCATCTGTAACTCTTTATACCCTCAATAAACATCTTTCGGCAACTTTGCCCATAATAAAAGCAGTAATTACAGATTCGGTTTTCCCGAAAGAGGAGGTAAATACATTTAAAACAAATCAAAAACAAAAGCTCAAAGTAAATCTGGAAAAAAATGATTTTGTTGGACGAAAAGTTTTTAATAAAGCCCTTTTCGGTGATTCCTTATATGGTTACGATATTGAAAATGAGGATTATGACAAACTGGGTCGTGATCAGCTTGTAGAATATTTCAAATCTGCCTATCAACCTGATAATTGCACCATAATTTTATCCGGAAAAGTTAGTGATGAAATATTAGGTGAGATAAATAATCTTTTTGGAAAAGATTGGGAAAGTGGTTCTACTTTTAAAGAAAATGAATTTGATTTTATTCCGCAAGATGGCAAAGAATATTACACTCATAAAGATGATGCCTTGCAATCTGCTATTCGTATTGGCCAGATTGCCATTATTCGTACACACGAAGACTTTCCTGGTTTCCAAGTTTTAAATACCATTTTGGGCGGATATTTTGGTTCCCGATTAATGGCCAATATCCGCGAAGATAAAGGTTATACCTATGGAATTGGCTCAGCACTGGTATCTCTCAAAAATGCAGGGTATTTCTTTATAGCTTCTGAAGTTGGAGCCGATGTGACTACATCAGCAATTGATGAAATTCAAAAAGAAATTGACATATTAAAAAATGAAAAAGTTTCTGATGAAGAATTGAGCCTGGTAAAAAATTATATGCTTGGTTCTATTCTTGGGAGTTTAGAAAATGCCTTATCCCACGCAGATAAATTCAAGAATATCTATTTTTCAAATTTGGGATACGATTATTACTCGCGTTACATTCAGGTAGTTAAAAATATAAATGCCCAGGACATTCAGCAACTTGCAAACAAATATTTAAAATGGGAGAATTTCCAGAAAGTAATTGTGGGTAAAAAATAAACGCCATCCAAATTCTATTTTAAATTTATTGACTTAAATTGCTCTTTAAATAAATTTTATTTATCCCGGTAGGATTCTGCATTAAACAGATGAATTAAATTATTACCTTTGCCCCGCAAGTAATAAACCCATAATTATTTGCCATGCAACTCGATCCAGAAAAATTTGTCTCAGAAGGTCTTACTTATGACGACGTTCTCCTAATCCCTGCTTATTCTGAAGTTTTACCCCGCGACGTAGATACAAGCACTTTTTTCACAAGAAAAATTCGACTAAATGTTCCAATTGTTTCCGCTGCTATGGATACGGTTACAGAATCTGGTTTAGCTATCGCGATAGCGCAAGCTGGTGGAATTGGAATGTTGCATAAAAACATGAGCATCAGCCAGCAGGCAGAAGAAGTTCGTAAAGTAAAACGTTCTGAAAGCGGAATGATTCAGGATCCGATTACATTAACCGGAGATGCTTTGGTTTCAGAGGCATTTAAGATAATGAAAGATCTCAAAATTGGTGGTATTCCGGTTATAGATGCAGATGGCAAGCTGATTGGTATTATTACAAATCGTGATTTACGTTTTCAGAAGGACATGAGTAAACCTATTAAAGATGTAATGACCAAAGAAAACTTGGTAACAGCTCCTCAGGGTACTACTTTAATGCAGGCAGAAGAAATACTTCAGGATTGTAAGATCGAAAAACTTCCTGTAGTAGATGCAAACGGTCGCTTAAGTGGATTAATTACTTTTAAAGACATACAAAAATTCAAAAATTTTCCTAAGGCTTGTAAAGATGAGCACGGAAGATTAAGAGTGGGTGCAGCAGTTGGGGTTACAACAGATACAATGGACAGAGTAGATGCTTTGGTAAAGGCCGGCGTAGATGTTATTACTATTGATACAGCTCATGGTCATTCTAAAGGCGTTATTGACAAATTAAGAGAAGTTAAAGCAAAGTATCACGATTTGCAGGTTGTTGTCGGAAATATCGCTACTGCGGATGCTGCCCGTGCTTTGGCAGATGCAGGAGCTGATGCGGTAAAAGTGGGCATCGGGCCGGGATCTATTTGTACAACCCGAATAATTGCCGGAGTTGGAGTTCCGCAATTATATGCGGTTTACGAATGCGCTAAGGCGTTGCACGGTCGTGGAATTCCGGTTATAGCCGATGGTGGAATTAAACAAACCGGAGATATTGCAAAAGCAATTGCCGCAGGTGCCAGTTCCATAATGGCTGGTTCTTTATTTGCCGGCGTTGAAGAATCACCTGGTGAAACTATTATTTACGAAGGAAGAAAATTCAAATCATATCGCGGAATGGGTTCTATTGAAGCAATGGAACAAGGTTCAAAAGATCGTTATTTCCAGGATGTTGAAGATGATATTAAGAAATTGGTTCCTGAAGGAATTGTTGGGCGTGTTCCGTTTAAAGGATCTCTTGCTGAAGTAATGTACCAGCTAATCGGTGGTTTAAAAGCAAGTATGGGCTATTGTGGTTCGGCAACAATTGCAGATCTTCAAAATGCACGTTTTGTTAAAATTACTGCTGCAGGTATGCGTGAAAGCCATCCGCATGATATTACAATAACTAAAGAGGCTCCGAATTATAGCAGGTAGATTGAACTTGGTATCATAATAATTAGTATTTAGAATTTTCATATGAAATCTATTTGTGTTTTTTGCGGAGCTAATTTTAATGGCGATCCGGTTTTACTAAAGGCTGTTAATGATTTGGCCGATACTTTGGTTGCCCGAAAGATCAGATTAGTTTTTGGTGGCGGCAGAGTTGGTGTTATGGGTTTAATGGCCGACGCAGTATTAAAACGTGGCGGAGAAGCTGTTGGAGTTATTCCACAATTCTTAATGGATAAGGAAGTGGGTCATACAGGCCTGACAGAATTGATCATTACGGAAAATATGCATCAGCGAAAGCAAAAAATGGCAGATATTTCTGACGGTGTTATAACTCTACCAGGTGGATTTGGAACTCTGGAAGAATTTTTCGAAGTATTAACCTGGCTTCAGCTGGGATTACATCAAAATCCGATTGGTTTATTAAATGTTGATGGTTTTTATAATCCGTTATTGATGCAAATGGACCTGATGGTGGAGAATAAATTTCTCAAACCCCTAAACCGCGAATTGGTTCTGGATCATTCTCAGCCAAATGAATTGATAAATTTAATGTCAAGCTTTTCGGCCAAGCCCGATGAAGTTTGGTTTAAGGATAGAAATCTGACCTGATTGTAAAAATTATTGGATCAGAAAATTTATGTTCATGAACTTAAAAAACTCTATCCATATGGAATGATTTTTGCTCTTGTTTTTATAGTAAATTTTTCTCAAAACTTTCTAAACATTCTGTGTTTTTTTTGTTTATTAATCGTTAAGAAGCTATATTTTTATAACTTTGCAGACTTTTAGAAGGGTTTTAAATTCATAAATGAGACAACTCAAAATAACTCAATCCATTACCAATCGCGAATCACAGTCATTAGACAAGTATTTGCACGAAATTGGTAAAGTAGATTTAATCACAGCAGAGGAAGAAGTAATTCTTGCTCAAAAGATCCGCGAAGGCGATCAGGCCGCATTAGAGCGTTTAACAAAAACAAATCTACGTTTCGTAGTATCAGTTGCTAAACAATATCAAAATCAGGGTTTAACTTTAGGTGACCTGATTAATGAAGGTAATCTTGGATTAATTAAAGCAGCAAAACGCTTTGACGAGACCAAAGGTTTTAAATTCATTTCGTATGCAGTTTGGTGGATTCGTCAATCTATTTTGCAGGCTATTGCTGAGCAATCACGTATTGTTCGTCTTCCTTTAAACCAGGTTGGATCATTAAGTAAGATCAGTAAAGCTTTTTCAAGACTGGAACAGGAATATGAGCGTGAGCCATCTCCTGAAGAATTGGCAGACACTTTAGAAACAACAGTTGACAAAATTACCGATACATTAAGTAATTCTGGCCGCCACGTTTCTATGGATGCTCCTTTTGTTCAGGGTGAAGAAAATACATTGTTAGATGTATTGGAAAATCATGATCCAAATACAGATAGTAATCTGATTGATGAATCTTTGTCAGAAGAAATTCGACGTTCCTTAGCAACTTTGACTGAGCGTGAGCGTGAGATCATTGTTCTATTCTTTGGCTTAAGTACTAATCATCCACTTTCTCTGGAAGAAATTGGTGAAAAATTCAGCTTAACCCGCGAACGTGTTCGTCAGATTAAAGACAAAGCATTACAACGCCTGCGTCATACGTCGAGAAGCAAAATTTTAAAATCTTATTTGGGATAATCATCCTGAAACAAAATATATGAAAAAGATTGGGCTATAACCCGATCTTTTTTATTTTTGGCCTAAATCAATTACGATAAACATGTTAACTAAATACGAAAGCGAATTCAGCAATTGGATTGAGAAAGAGAAAAAAGCAATTGAACTAATAGGTATTGTGGGTAAACTATGGTTCGACAGATCAATAGAGCTAGTTTTGTTTCGTAAACCTTTATTTGATATCGGTAGTAGTGAAGTATTGGCGCATCACCAATATGCCCGGGATATCATCAACAAAGAAATCTCAATTTACGAAACCCTTGCTTTAGCTCAGGCAATTGCGAAATCAAATTTAGCTCCCTCACGCATTGATATTGGCCGATTAGCTTCAGAATGGATTGACGAGGATGGAAAATATTCTTCTGTTGAGGATTTCGTGATCAAGAAACTGGGTCATCACATTGGTAAAGATAAAATTACCATGAAGCCTGTAGATGTTGTTTTATATGGTTTTGGCCGTATTGGCAGAATTGCTGCCCGCGAATTGGTTACACAAGCCGGAAAAGGTGAGCAGTTGCGTTTACGTGCGATT
The DNA here is from genome assembly GCA_038204935.1 of Sphingobacteriales bacterium. Classification (GTDB taxonomy): domain Bacteria; phylum Bacteroidota; class Bacteroidia; order Sphingobacteriales; family Sphingobacteriaceae; genus Daejeonella. The sequence goes on from JBBRCI010000027.1 coordinate 31,854, forward strand.
GTAACCCGCAACTATAGCGATGAAGATTTAACAAAACGTGCAGATTTGCTTCGTAATGATTCCGTTCATGGTCCGTTTTTAGGAACCATCACCGCAGATTTTGAAAATAAAGCCTTGATTATTAATGGTCAGGTAATTTATATGATTGCTGCTAAAAATCCGGAAGATGTTGATTATACCAGCTATGGAATAAAAAATGCCATGGTAATTGATAATACGGGCGTTTTTCGCGATCGTGAAGAATTATCAAGACATACAGCAGCAAAAGGTATCAGTAAAGTGTTGCTAACTGCGCCGGGAAAAGGCGACGTGCCGAATATTGTTTTTGGAATTAACCATAAAGAATTTAATGGAACCGAAACTATTTTTTCTGCCGCTTCATGTACTACAAACGCCATTGTTCCGGTTTTAAAAATGATGGAAGATGCTTTTGGTATTGAAAAAGGTCATATTGAAACCGTCCATTCTTATACAAATGATCAGAACTTACTTGATAATTATCATAAAAAATATCGTCGCGGACGTTCAGCGGCATTAAATATGGTAATTACTGAAACCGGAGCTGATAAAGCTGTAACAAAAGTTTTGCCTGTTTTTGAAGGGAAACTGACCGGAAATGCAGTTCGTGTACCAACGCCGGATGTTTCTCTTGCAATTTTAAATCTTACTTTAACTAAAGAAACTACTAAAGAAGAAATTGAAAAAGTATTAAAAGGAGCTTCTCTTTTCGGCAATTTAGTTGAGCAAATTGAATATTCAATTTCAAACGAGCTGGTTTCAAGTGATGTGATTGGAAATGGTCACGCTTCAATTGTAGACGGACCGGCAACGATACTTTCTAAAGACGGAAAATCTGCGGTATTATATATCTGGTATGATAACGAATACGGTTACACCCGACAGGTTGTACGTTTGGCTAAATCATTGGCAGGCGTAATACGCTTAACTTATTACTAGTAATACTTAAACTTAAGGCTTCAGAAATGAAGCCTTTTTTGTTTTATCTTAACAGGATTTGTAATTTCCCAAAAATAAAAAATATGAAAAAATTTACCTTCCTGGGTTTGTTATTTCTAACATTCTCAGTTTCTCTAAAGGCTCAAACGCCTGCATTTATAAAAGATAGTTTAGAATCATATCTCCAAAAAGGTATAAAAGACTGGAATATACCGGGTTTAGCTATCGCGATAGTAAAGGACGGGAAAGTTATAGTTTCTAAAGGTTACGGTGTTCGAGATGTAAAAACGAATGCTCCGGTTGATGAAAATACCTTGTTTATGATTGCCAGTAACAGCAAGTTGTTTACCGGAACTGCCTTAGCTCAGCTTGATTACAACAAAAAATTATCACTTGATGATAAAGTAAGTAAATACCTTCCGGGATTTCAGATCTACGATTCTACATCCAACAAATTGGTAACCATTAGAGATGTGTTAAGTCACCGGATTGGAACAAAAACATTTCAGGGAGATTTTACTTTCTGGAACGGAACTTTAACCAGACAGCAAATCATAGAAAAAATGAGATTACTAAAGCCAACCGGGCAGTTTCGTCAGGATTTTGGTTATTGCAACTCCTGCTTTTTATCTGCCGGACAAATTATTCCGGTTGTTACCGGAAAACCCTGGGAACAATATATTCAGGATAGTATTTTAAATCCTGTAGGAATGAAAAATACATATCCGCTTACGGCAAATATAGCCGAACGTGATAATGTAGCCAAACCGTACACAAACCAATTTACAGGCGTTTTAACAGAAGTTCCTTATGATCAAGTAGATAATTTAGCACCAGCTGGCAGTATTGTAAGTAATGTGAAAGATGTTTCTAAATGGTTAATGATGCAGTTGGATAGTGGAAAAGTAAACGGAAAACAGATAATTGAGTGGCCTGTCATCCGCAAAACCAGAGATATTAATCTGGCCATGTCAAGTCGTAAAAGTTCTGTAAATCCAAGCCATTTTACAGGTTATGGTCTGGGAGTTTTTATGACTGATTTTGCAGGAAAACAAGTTTTCTGGCATACGGGTGGTGCTTTTGGTTTTGTAACCAACACCTGTTTTGTGCCCGAATTGAATCTGGGAATTACTATTATGACCAATATGGATAACCAGGGATTTTTTGAATTGCTGCGATACCAGATTTTAGATGCCTATACAGATCAGCCTTATGTTAACCGAAGTGAAAGAGGTTTGCCTGATCAATTGAAAAGTCTCGCTGAAGCAAAAAAACAAACTGATGATCTTGTTAAACGCGTCGGAAAAGAACGTAACCCGATGACGATGTCATCTTTTGTTGGAACTTATACTAATCCAATTTACGGTGATATAAAGATAAGACAGATCAAGCGCAAAATTCTGGAAATTGATTTCC
>JBBRCI010000028.1:0-33595 GCA_038204935.1 Sphingobacteriales bacterium
TTTTTCCCAGGTAAACAATTCAACCTCAACTTTTAAATTTTCTCCGGTTGCGCTGGTAAATGTTTTATTAACAGTTTCATTCTGCCGCCCCATATGGCCGTAGGCAGCAGTTTCAGAATAAATAGGGTTGCGAAGCTTTAAACGCTCTTCAATTCCGTAAGGAGTCATATCGAATATAGAAAGGAGTTTAGATGCAATTTGGCCATCATTGAAGCTAACTTTTGCCGACCCATACGTATTTACATTTATTCCCATTGGATTTTTAACTCCAATTGCATAAGAAACCTGGACCAAAACTTCCTCGCAAATTCCTGCAGCTACCAAGTTTTTAGCGATATGACGGGTTGCGTATGCTGCAGAGCGATCTACTTTTGATGGATCTTTTCCGGAAAATGCACCGCCACCGTGCGCACCTTTTCCACCATAAGTATCCACAATTATTTTTCTTCCTGTTAATCCGGTGTCGCCATGTGGACCTCCAATAACAAACTTCCCGGTAGGGTTAATATGGTATTTGATATTGTCAGTAAACAAAGACTGTAATTCTGGCTTTAATAAAGCCTTAATTCTTGGGATTAATATATTTTTTAAATCGTCGGATATTTTTTTCTGCATGTTAACTTCAGAATCAAACTCATCGTGCTGTGTTGAGATAACAATTGTATCTATTCTTACCGGTTTATGATCATCAGCGTATTCTATAGTAACCTGCGATTTTGCATCGGGGCGCAAATATTGAATTTCATGATTTTCTCGACGCAATCCGGCAAGCTCAATTAAAATTTTGTGAGCCAGATCAAGAGCTAAAGGCATGTAATTTTCAGTTTCGCTGGTTGCATAACCAAACATCATCCCCTGATCTCCTGCACCTTGTTCGTGTTTCTCAACGCGATCTACTCCCTGATTAATATCAGCGGATTGCTCATGAATTGTAGATATAACTCCGCAGGAATCAGCTTCAAACATGTACTCTGATTTGGTATAGCCAATTTTGCGAACAACATCTCTGGCAATTTTTTGAACGTCAAGATATGTTTTAGATTTAACCTCACCGGCTAAAACTACTAAACCAGTAGTTACTAATGTTTCGCAGGCGACTTTAGAATCGGCATCCCATGCTAAAAAATTATCTATTAAGGCATCAGAAATTTGATCTGCAACTTTGTCTGGATGACCTTCAGAAACAGATTCTGAAGTGAATAAATATGGCATAAAGCTTGGATTTAAAAATAAATAAAATGCAAGCGAAAGAAAGGGGTGATTGGAAGTAAAAAGCAGTTTAATGTTTTAGCACTTTTTTTTACGTGGTTGCAATCAACGCAAATCGATCCACTTTTTTGCATCGCAAAAGTAGGATAATTTTTAAATTCGAAAAAATTAAAAAGTATTTTTGCTGTCATACTAATTCTTATCCATTGAAAAAGAATATCCTGTACGTTATTAATCCAATTTCCGGTGGTAAGAGTAAATTGAATTTTCCGCTTATCGCCGACAGGTATATGGATAAGTCTGGTTTTTCTGCTAAATATTTGTTCAGTAATTCTGTTGGACATGCGCATCAGCTGGCATTAGAGCACCTGGACTCTGAAATAGATATTATTGTAGCTGTAGGGGGCGACGGTACAATTAATGAAATTGCATCTGCATTAATTAACAGTAAAAAAGCCATGGGAATTATTCCCTGCGGATCTGGGAACGGACTTGCCCGGGCATTAAAAATCCCGATAAAGCATGAAAGTGCTGTTAAAAGACTTAATAATCTTCGATTTACAACAATTGACTCTGGCAGTTTTAATGGCAAATATTTCTTTAATATGGCCGGTATTGGTTTTGATGCCCACATAAGCAAACGTTTTGCAGATGATTTGACCAGAGGATTAAAGGGTTATGTAAAAACTACTTTTACAGAGATCGGTCAATACCAGTCTCAGAACTATAAAATAAAGATTGATGGGAAAGATTATGAACGCGAGGCATTTATGATCAGCATTGCTAATTCCAGTCAGTTTGGTAATAATGCGCATGTTTCTCCATTTGCTTCAGTTACTGACGGGCTATTGGATGTTTGTGTAATTAAGCCTTTTCCATTGTATCATCTTCCGGTTATGGGTTATCACATGTTTAGTAAGACTGCTCATAAATCAAAATATGTAGAAATTATACAGGGAGAAAATATTGAGATTTTTAGGGAAGAAGATGGTGCAATACATCTGGATGGAGAACCACAATTAATGGGAAAACATCTGGATATCAAAATAATTCCCTTATCGCTAACTTTATTAACCTAAAATATGTCAAAAAAAAATAAAGGTCTTACTGGCGTAGTTTATTCTACAGATCCCACATTTGAATATCAATCTGATGAAGACTCCATTCAGGATACTCTACCTCCGCAGCAGCAAAATTTAAAAATTCAGCTCGATCGGAAGCAAAGAGGTGGGAAAGCGGTAACATTAATTACCGGATTTATTGGGACAACCGATGATTTGGAAAGTTTGGGCAAAAAGTTAAAGCAAAAGTGTGGGGTTGGCGGATCGGCTAAAGAGGGAGAAATTCTAATTCAGGGAGATTTCAGAGAAAAAGTACTAAATTTATTAGTGGCTGATGGCTATAAAGTAAAAAAAATTGGAGGCTGATTTATCTCTCAATAATCACCTTATGTGCCTGATGTTTAGTAATTTATAACTTAGTGTAATCTATACAATTACTTGATTATTAGTGAGTTTTATTTTCGGAAAGCTACTTTTTACTTCTTACTTTTATAAAAAAAACTAAAACGAGTATTGAAGGTTATGAGCAAACCATTGGAAAATGATCTGGATCTTAATTACCTTAATTTAGGTAATGCAAAGAAGATTAACTGGCAATTAAGTCCCGCTGAGTTAGTAGAAAAAGCGATAATAAACGGCGAAGGAACACTTGCTGATAATGGAGCACTTGCAATAGATACTGGAAAATTTACAGGCCGTTCTCCTAAAGACAGGTTTATAGTTTTTGATGATATTACAGAGAAATCTGTTTGGTGGGGAGATGTGAATATTAAATTTGATGCTTCAAAATTTGATGCACTATTTGATAAAGTAACCAACTATCTGGCCGAGAAAGAATTTTATGTAAGAGATGCCTATGCTTGCGCTGATGAAAATTACAAGCTTAGTATACGAGTTGTAACAGAATTGGCTTACCAGAATTTATTTGCTAATAACCTGTTTTTAAGACCCGGAAAAACTTCAGATACAAAACCAGAATGGAGCATTGTTGCCGCTCCGGGATTTTTGGCCAATCCGGAAGAGGATGGAACCCGTCAGTCTAATTTTGCAATTTTAAATTTTACAAGAAAAATTATTCTCATTGGTGGGACGGGTTATACCGGTGAAATTAAAAAAGGTATTTTCTCTGTTTTGAACTTTATACTGCCTCACCAAAAGAAAGTGCTTTCAATGCATTGCTCTGCAAATGTGGGCGAAAAAGGTGATACAGCAATTTTCTTTGGATTATCCGGAACAGGTAAAACAACATTATCAGCAGATCCGCAAAGAGGATTAATTGGCGATGATGAGCATGGCTGGGGAGATAAATCTGTATTTAATTTTGAAGGTGGATGCTATGCAAAATGTGTAGATCTGACTGGCGAGAAAGAACCTCAGATTTTTAATGCGATTAAATTCGGCGCATTACTAGAGAATATCAATTATTTTGAAGGAACGCGGACTGTAGATTACAGTAATATTCAAAAAACTGAAAATACCCGCGTTGCTTATCCTATTAATTATATAGAAAATGCAGTTGAGCCATCAATTGCTCCGGTACCCAAAAATATATTTTTCCTAACTGCAGATGCTTTCGGAGTTCTTCCGCCAGTTTCAAAATTAAATGCAGGTCAGGCTATGTACCACTTTATTTCTGGCTATACAGCAAAAGTTGCAGGTACCGAAGCAGGTATTACCGAACCTCAAACAACTTTTTCCGCATGTTTCGGAAAGGCTTTTTTACCATTGCATCCAACCAAATATGCAGAGCTGTTGGGTAATAAAATGAAGAGCGGCGAAGTAAATGTTTGGCTCATTAATACAGGCTGGACAGGTGGTTCATACGGAACAGGTTCAAGGATGAAGCTGGGTTTTACCCGAGCCATGATAACCGCAGCTTTAAACAATCAACTAGCTGACGTTCAGTTTGAAGAGCACCCGGTTTTTGGTTTAATGATGCCAGTAAGTTGCCCGAATGTACCTTCAGAAATATTAAATCCCAGAAATACCTGGCATGATAAAAAGTTGTATGATCAAAAATCAGCTGAGTTAGCCCAGGCCTTTATTAAAAACTTTAAACAGTTTGAAGATTTCGCAAATGATGAAATAATGCATGCGGCACCTAAAATTGCAGCTTATGTTTGATTGTAAATTTTACACTCAAATTTGCATTTCCAACAAAATTTAGTTTTCATTGTAAAAGATTGTCTCTATAAGAGGCAATTTTTTTTTAATGTTTAATATTAAACTTTCCTAAAATCTGAGTCGTTTGGGATAAATAAGATAAATAAATTTTATATTTAGCATGCTTTTTTAAGGGATTTAAATAAAAGCATCTTTTTAAAAACTTGTAATCAAATTATTGTTATACAAATTACATTTGTAACAATTCTCAATTAGCAAATCAATTAATTCATATATTTAATCAAAACTAAAAACTAAAATTTTAAAAAAATGGCAAACGCACCAAAACCAACATCGGCGAAGAAAGAGAGCTCCGGTTCTAACATTTTTGCAAGTTTATCGATTGTCATCTGTATTCTTGTAGGTATCCTGTTATGGAAATACGTGATGGGAGATTCATCTAACTTCGAGGGCGGAGACAACACAGGACACCCGCTTCCTGGTAATTATTTTGGAATGGTTTATAAAGGCGGATACATTGTACCTGTTTTGATGGGCTTATTTTTAATGGTAATTGTATTTTCATTCGAACGCTTTTTTGTAATTAACAAAGCTACTGGAAAAGGAAATATTGATTCTTTCGTTAAAAGAATTCAGGAATTCCTTGGAAAAGGCAATATCGATGCAGCAATGGCTGAGTGCGATAAACAAGAAGGTTCTGTTGCTAACGTAATCAAGTCTGGTTTAAAAAAATATAAAGAAATGGAAGTTGAGCCTAACATGGATACTGAGCAGAAATGTTTAGCTATTCAAAAGGACATTGAAGAAGCAACTGCTTTAGAGATGCCTATGCTAGAGCAAAACTTAACTGTTATTGCAACTTTAGTATCTATTGGTACATTAATGGGATTATTAGGAACGGTAACAGGTATGATCAAGGCCTTTGCTGGTTTGGCAACTGCAGGTTCTCCGGATCAGGCTGCATTGGCAAATGGTATCTCTGAAGCCTTAATTAATACAGCAACTGGTATTGCGACATCAGCGTTAGCGATTATTATGTACAACATATTTACTTCTAAAATTGATAAGTTGACTTACTCAATTGATGAGGCTGGTTTCTCTATCGTACAAACTTACGCAAGTACACACAAATAGTAGTTTTGAAAAAATAAGAATCGGGTTTATGGAAAACCCGATTTCTTTTCATCACTAAATAAACCAGATAATTCAAATTAAAATTTAAGCAATGCCTAGAATTAAAATTGCCAGAAAAAGTACCGCTATCGATATGACAGCGATGTGCGATGTGGCTTTCCTGTTGCTTACCTTCTTTATTCTGACAGCAACTGCTCGCCAGCCGGAGCCTTTGCCGGTAGATACCCCAGCCTCAACGGTAAAAATTAAATTACCTGATACTGATATTGCAACTTTAACAGTAGGGCATGGTAAAGTATTTTTCTCTATTCCTGGTCAGGATATACGTAGACTACTTTTAGAGAAAATGGGTAAACAATATGGAATAACTTTTACTCCTGAAGAAGTTAAAAGATTTACAGTAATGGAAAGTTTTGGTGTTCCAATTGGAAATTTAAAGCAGATTATTGCTTTGAAAGGCGAAGAGCGGAACAGAGAAGGATTACAACCAGGAATTCCGGTAGATTCTGTTGGAGCTCAACCATCTGAATTACATCAGTGGATTTACCAGGCTCGTTATGCTACTAAGGAATTGCATAATGTAGACATGAGGATTAGTATCAAAGGAGATTCTAAAGAAGAATATCCACAGATTAAAAAAATCATTGGTACACTTCAGGATCAGAATATAAATAAATTCAGTCTGATCACTTCGTTAAGAGGTGAAGATAAATAGTTTTATAATATAATATTTAAACCATGGCAGAATTAGATACCTCCGGCGGCGGTAAAAAAGGTGGAAAAATAAGGACCAAAAAAATGTCTACCCGAGTAGATTTAACCGCGATGGTAGATCTGGCTTTCTTGTTAATTACTTTCTTTATGCTTACCACCACTTTATCCAAACCACAGGCTATGGATATTGCAATGCCTGATAAAGATAAAGATCAACCAGAAAATCAACTTCAAGTTGCTGATAACAGGACCATGACGATATTACTTGGTTCAGGTAATAGAGTAGAATGGTATATGGGTTCCGTAGAAAAACCTTTAACTCCACCTACTGTTGATGGATTTGGCAAGAATGGAATTCGTAAAGCACTCTTAGAAAAATCTAAAGAAGTTGTTGGTATTACAGGTGATCCAAAAAAAGGTTTAATTGTATTAGTTAAACCCAGTGATAAATCTAACTACAGAAATCTGGTAGATATTCTGGATGAAATGAAAATTTCTAATGTTCAAACCTACGCAATTGTAGATATTTCTAATCCTGAGATAGAGTTGTTGAAGCGTGACGAAATTTACAAGTAATACCAATATTAATAAATATTAACCCTTAAAAAATATTAAAATGTCCAAAATAGATTTATTCAATCCTCAATGGCTGGACGTTGTTTTTGCAGGACGAAACAAGAATTACGGAGCATATGAGCTTAGAAAAGGTAATTCCCGTACTACAAATCGTGCTGTAGTGGTTGGTGTAATTCTATTTGTAGTAGCAGTAAGTACACCACTTATTGTTAGATACATAGCGGGTATTATGCCAGAAGAAGAGGCAGTTAAAGTTACAGAAGTAGTTCTGGCTCCTCCTCCACCAATTAACAAAGAAGAAGTTCCGCCACCTCCCCCAGAACCACCTAAACCAAAAGTGGATCAGGTGAAGTTCCCGCCTCCGGTTGTTGTACCGGCAGAGTTGGTACGTGATGAAGAACCACCAACTGTTGAGCAATTAAAAGTTGCTGATCCGGGTCAGAAAACTATTGAAGGTGATCCAACCGCAGACATCAAAATTGATGAGCCCGTAGGTGAAGCTCCTAAGCAAGCGGAAGTAACTGAAGATGTAAATACAATTTTTACAAGTGTAGAGGTTCCTCCGGAATTTCCGGGAGGTATTAAGAAGTTTTATGATTTCTTATCGAAAAACTACCGTTATCCGGCTATGGCTCGTGAGCAAGGTGTTCAGGGAAAAGTAATTATGCAATTTGTTGTAGAAAGAGATGGTAGTTTAACAGATATCAAAGTTCTGAGAGATCTAGGACTTGGCACTGGTGAAGAAGCTGTCCGATTACTGAAAAGTATGCCTAAATGGAAACCGGGTATTCAAAACGGGCGTCCGGTTAGGGTAGCTTATACCTTACCATTCGCATTAAACTTAGCTGGTCAATAGAGATATGTCAATTGAGTCAATTGAAAAAAAAGATCAGAAATCGCCCGCAAAGCGATTTCTGTTTGTTTTAGGCCTGGCCATGTTCGCACTTTATTTTGCGCTTGGACTGATAATTATTTTTTGGAAGGATTTCCCTCTTCAGTTAACTTTAGGTTACCGCATCGCCTTTGGCGTATTACTTATAGTTTATTCTTTTTTCAGATTTATCCGATTATTAAAAAAATAATATGAAATCATTCCATTTTTTTATTTCAGGTTTAATTGCCTTCGGAATATCTTCGTGTAATAATTCGGAATCTCAAAAATCAACATATACTAGCGGATCTGAGAAAATTCTTGTAGATGAATCATTTGCTCCCATAGTCGATGATGAGAAACAAGTTTTTGAAAATGCATATCCTAATTCAACCTTGAATATGGTTTATAAGCCAGAGAATGAATTAGTGAATTTGTTTTTGACAGATAGTTTTCGGGTAGCAATTTTATCACGCCAACTTAATAAAGATGAATCTAAATTCTTCGAAAATAAAAACATCAATTTACGCGTTAATCGTTTTGCAATAGATGGAATAGCAATTATAAACCACAAATCTAGCCCTGATAGCTTAATTGATGTATCGGAGATTATAAATTTGATGCAGGGTAAAAAGGGAAGAATTAAAAGTCTGGTATTTGACAATCCAAATTCAAGCACCGTAAGGTATTTAAAAGAATTAGCCGGAGTTAAAGATTTACCCGCAGAAGGCGTTTACGCTTTAAAATCGAACCCAGATGTAATTACGTATGTTCATGATAATCCGGGAACTATTGGGGTAATCGGAATTAATTGGATTAGCCAGCCCGAAAAAGAAATGGAAAGTGTAGTAAATGATTTACGTGTTCTGGGTGTTAAAAATTTGCCAGGGAAAAATGGATCAGATGCTTACTATAAACCTAACCAGGAGGATTTGGCGAATGAATTATACCCTTTAACGCGTAACCTTTACATCATAAATGCTGAAGGAAGATCAGGTTTAGGCACAGGTTTTGCATCCTTTATTGCAGGTGAGCGTGGTCAGCGAATAGTACTAAAATCTGGTCTTTTGCCGGATAGTATTCCTCCACGCGAAGTGATAATTAGAAAAGAGTTTTAACAATTTAAATTTGAACCATGAAAATGATAAAAATAGCAATAAACGCGACCTTAGGGTTGGTTTTGGTAGGTTCATCTGTTTTTGCGCAAAATTTAGCAGATGCGAAAAAAGCAATTGATGCAGAGCAATACCAAAAAAGTAAAACCATATTAAAAGGTTTAATTAGTTCTCAGCCTTCAAATGCTGAAAATTATTTTTTCCTTGGAAATGTATATTTGAAAACTGATTATATCGACTCAGCCAAAATGACATATAATAAAGGTATTTCAGCAAATGCTGAATTTCCTTTGAATTATGTAGGATTGGGCGCAGTAGATATGGCTTTAAGTGTGCCTAACCCTAAAACCCATTTTGATAAAGCTATTTCCTTAACAGGACGAAAAGAGCATCAAACTTATCTGTATATAGGTAAAGCTTATTCAGCAGCGCCTAAACCAGATTATGCAGCTGCGGTTGCTTCGTTGGAAAAAGCAAAATCTATAAATGGTAAAGATGCTGAAGTCTTTTTAGCGTTAGGTGATGCTTATCGTGGACAGATGAAAAATAGCGAAGCTTATAGCAGTTACCGTACAGCATTTGATATGGATAAAAACTTACTTCGTGCTAAGATAGAATTAGGTGTTTTAAATAAATTATCTAAAGCTTATCCGGAATCAGTTGCTGAATTCAATAGTGTTGTAGCACTTGATCCTAATTATGGTCCTGCTTATCGTGAACTTGCTGAAACTTACTACTATTGGGGTAATGCGGAACCAAAAACATATGATGAGAAGGTTAATCAGGCTTTAAAGTTTTACGAAAAATATATGAGTCTGACTGATTATTCATTGGATTCACGTGAGCGTCATGCTACATTTTTAATCCTTACTAAAAAGTATAAAGAATTAGAAGCAGAAGCTAATGCGATGGCTAAATTGGATAATACCAACCCTCGTATCTTAAGATATTTAGGTTACTCTGCTTTTGAGAATGGTAACTATCCGGCAAGTATAGAAGCCTTAAATAACTGGTTTTCAAAAGCAGATACCAGTCGATTAATTGCTTTAGATTATTTATACTTAGGTCGTGCTCAAATGAGAACTCCTGGATCTGAATCTAAAGGAATTGAGAATTTAAAACTCGCAATTGCAAAAGATTCTACAAACGCTGAAGTTATGAGCGATATTGGTAAAGCTTTATTTACTGCAAAGAAATACGGCGAAGCTGCACAGACATTTGCAATAGCTGTAAAAAATCCGCTTTCTAAAACGGTTGCTTATGACAATTTCTATTTGGGAATGTCTAATTATTTTGATTATGCCACTCTTGCCAATGCAAAAGCTAATCCCGATAAGCAAATATTAGCGGATGCAGATTCTGCTTTCAGTTATGTAATTAAAGTAGCTCCAAATAATCCGGATGCTTATTTATATCGTGCAAGGGTGAGAAAATTGGTTGATGACCAGGAAAATATGAAAGGACTTATGGTTCCCGATTATGAAAAGTATGTTCAAATCATCAACGAAAAACCAGAATCGCTTTCTGAAAGTCGTGTTAAAAATACAGTTGTAGAAGCTTATAATAACTTAGGTGCTTTTTATTTAAGAAGTGAACCATCAAAAGCTAAGGAGTACTTTAATAAAGTGACAGAGTTAGATCCTACAAATGCATATGCTTTAAGTGTGCTGAAACAAATGGGTGGAAGTAAAAAATAAGTCATTCTTACAAAAAATGGCTCAGAAAGAGTCCCGAAAATATTGTTTCGGGACTCTTTCTGTTTATATTTGCCCCCGTTTAAGAGTATATTATGGAAACTCAAAGTACCGCTATTAATTATTTGCCAATTATTTTACAAATAATCGTGGCTTTAGGATTTGTTTTATTCACCATGGTTCTGACCCATATGATTGGGCCAAAACGTAAAACAAAAGATAAGTTAGTTGCATTTGAATCTGGGATAGAGTCTATCGGAAACGCAAGACAACCATTTTCTATTAAATATTTTCTGGTAGCTATACTGTTTGTCCTTTTTGATGTTGAGGTAATTTTTATGTATCCATGGGCTGTTAATTTCAGAGATTTCGGTCTAACCGGATTAATTGAAATGTTCATTTTTATGGGAACATTATTGCTTGGGTTCATATATATAATTAAAAAAGGTGCCCTAGATTGGGAATAGAGTTTAGATTGTTTCTAAATCGCTGATTAAGTCAGGGATGAAAATCAAAATAGTAAATTTGTTGCTCAGTTTAATTGAAGCTGAGTTTTAGATGGAAAGAGTAGTATGGGTGATGTTAATATAGTGGAAGCTCCTCCTGGAATTGAAGGATCTGGATTTTTTGCCACCTCGATGGAAAAAGTCGTTGGATTGGCCAGGTCACACTCCTTGTGGCCCTTGCCTTTTGCAACTTCATGCTGCGGAATAGAATTTATGGCAACCATGGGCTCGCATTATGATTTTGCAAGATTTGGTTCAGAACGTCCAAGCTTCTCACCACGTCAGGCAGATTTATTAATGGTAATGGGCACCATCGCCAAAAAAATGGGACCTGTTTTAAAGCAGGTTTATCTTCAGATGGCAGAACCGCGTTGGGTTATGGCTGTTGGCGCATGCGCATCTAGCGGTGGTATATTTGATACTTATTCTGTTATGCAGGGTATTGATGAAATTATCCCTGTTGATGTTTACGTACCCGGATGCCCGCCAAGACCAGAAGCCATTATTGATGGATTTAATAAAATTCAGGAATTAGTTAGAAATGAATCCTTGCGTCGCAGAGAATCACCAGAATATCAAGAATTGTTATCTAAATACGGAATCCTGTAATGGGTAAATTGAACACACAAGCTGTATTACAAAAATTAACATCGCGTTTTGCGGATCAGATCTCTGTCCCTACAGAACCGTATGGACTTTTAACTTTTGAAACCAGCAAAGAAAATATTCAGGAAGTTTTGCGCTTTATAAAAGAAGATAAAGAACTTCAGTTCAATTATCTTACAGATATTACAGCTATCCATTACCCTGAGCAGCAATTAGGTATTGGTGTGATTTATCATGTACATAGCTTAATTAACAATGTGCGTGTTCGCATTAAAGTATTTTTAGATACCAATAAACCCGTAATTCCTACAGCAACAAATTTGTGGGAAGGAGCAAACTGGATGGAACGCGAAACGTATGATTTTTTTGGAGTTAACTTCGAAGGTCATCCAAATTTAGTACGGATATTAAATGTAGACGAAATGACGGTTTTCCCGATGAGGAGAGAATATCCTCTGGAAGATCCCAATCGTGTTGATAAAAAAGATTATTTCTTCGGTAGATAAATGAATAACCACCCTGTTTTTACGGATAACGATCCACAGAAAGAGACAATTACTTTAAATCTTGGTCCTACGCATCCGGCTACGCACGGAGTTTTTCAAAATGTGCTGGAAATGGACGGAGAACGAATTGTAAGTGGAGTTTCTACAATCGGTTATATTCACCGTGCTTTCGAAAAAATTGCTGAACACAGACCTTTCTACCAAATTACGCCATTAACAGACCGGATGAATTACTGTTCATCTCCCATCAATAATATGGGCTGGCACATCACGGTAGAAAAGTTACTAAATATTCAAACTCCAAAACGTGTTGATTACCTCCGTGTAATTATTATGGAATTGGCCCGAATTTCAGATCACCTGATTTGTAACGGAATTTTAGGAGTTGATACAGGCGCCTTTACCGGTTTCCTTTGGTTAATGGAAGAACGTGAGCATATCTACGAAATTTACGAAGAAGTTTGCGGTGCCCGTTTAACAACAAATATTGGACGTATTGGTGGATTTGAGCGTGATTTTAATGATATCGCTTTCGCGAAAATCCAAAAGTTTTTGGATAAGTTTCCGCCAATATTAAAAGAATTTGAAAAGCTATTTAACCGTAACCGGATCTTTATTGAGCGTACATCTGGTGTTGGTGCGGTAACTCCGGAAATAGCTTTGAATTATAGCTGGAGCGGACCAATTTTAAGAGCAACCGGTGTTGATTATGATGTTCGTGTTAATGAGCCATACTCATCTTATGAAGATTTTGATTTTGAAATCCCGGTAGGAAACACAGGTGATGTTTACGATCGTTATATCGTTCGTAACGAAGAGATGTGGCAAAGCTTGCGTATTATTGATCAGGCGATGCAGAAAATAGAAAAAGAGCCAAAGGGCGTTTTTCATGCTGATGTTCCGGAATTCTATCTTCCTCCAAAAGAAGAAGTTTATAATAATATGGAAGCGCTTATTTACCATTTCAAAATTGTAATGGGCGAAATTGATACTCCGAAAACTGAAGTTTATCACGCAGTTGAAGGTGGTAACGGCGAATTAGGTTTTTACTTGGTAAATGATGGCGGACGTTCTCCGTATCGCTTACATTTCCGTCGTCCGAGTTTTATAAATTATCAAATGTATGCCCCTATGAGTGCAGGTATGCTTTTATCAGATGCGATACTTAATATGAGTAGTTTAAACGTAATTGCAGGAGAGTTAGATGCTTAAAATTACAGAAACAGTACAGATTGATTTTCCTGCAAACCTAATCTCGCAGTTTGATGAAATTGTGCAAAGGTATCCCGAAGGAAAACAAAAATCTGCCTTGCTGCCCATATTGCATTTGGTGCAGGCAGAACACGGCTGGTTAAGCACTACATCAATGGATCAGGTGGCCGCTTACCTGGATTTACAAGCTATTGAAGTATTTGAAGTAGCAACATTTTACACCATGTTCTTTTTAAAACCACAGGGCAAATATGTTCTGGAGGTTTGCCGTACAGGACCATGTTGTCTGGTTGGTGCAGAAAAGATCATGAAACATATTGAAACATCTTTAGGTGTTAAAGAAGGTGAAGTTACAGAAGACGGAATGTTTAGCTGGAGAGGCGTGGAGTGTTTAGCTGCATGCGGAATGGCTCCGGTTTTACAGATTGGTCCGGAATATAAATTTCATGAAAATTTAACTGAGGCAAAAGTTGATCAGTTAATTGAAGAATTAAAAAGATAAGATTTGAGAATTCAGATCTGAGAGAAGAGATAAAGCTAAAACCGAATCTCATATCTCATATCTCACATCTATAAAGAAGAATGGCTCGCAAACTATTATTAGAACATATTAACGTTCCCGGAATAAACACTTTTGAAGTTTATCGTCAAAATGGTGGTTACCGATCTGTGGAAAAAGCTTTGAAAACAATGTCAACAGATGATGTTGTAGAAGAAGTTAAAAAATCAGGACTGAGAGGTCGTGGTGGTGCAGGTTTTCCTACCGGGATGAAATGGAGCTTTTTGGCCAAGCCAGAAGGTGTTGCCAGATATTTAGTTTGTAATGCTGATGAATCAGAACCGGGAACTTTTAAAGACCGTTATCTGATGACCTATATTCCTCATTTATTAATTGAGGGAATGATTGTTTCAAGTTATGCATTGGGAGCAAAGTCCTCATATATCTACGTTCGCGGAGAAATGATGCCTCAGATCCGCATACTTGAAAAAGCTATCGCGGAAGCAAAAAATGCAGGATTTTTAGGTAAAAATATTTTAGGCTCAGGTTACGATCTTGAACTGTATGTTCAGCCTGGGGGCGGAGCCTATATTTGCGGGGAAGAAACAGCTTTAATTGAATCTTTAGAAGGAAAACGTGGTAATCCGCGTATTAAACCACCATTCCCGGCTATTTCCGGATTATATGGTTGCCCAACAGTTGTAAACAACGTTGAATCAATTGCTGCAGTTGTTTCTATAATTAATGATGGTGGAGATGAGTATGCGAAAGTTGGCATTGGCCGCAGTACTGGAACTAAATTGATTTCTGCATCAGGAAACTTAAATAAACCTGGCGTATATGAAATTGAATTGGGTTTACCTGTTGAAGAGTTTATTTATTCTGATGAATATTGCGGTGGAATTGCCAATGGCAAACGCTTAAAAGCAGTTGTTGCCGGTGGTTCTTCTGTACCCATTTTGCCCGCTAATTTAATTTTAAAGACCGTTACCGGTGAAAACCGATTGATGAGTTATGAATCATTGGCAGAAGGTGGTTTCCAAACCGGAACAATGATGGGTTCAGGCGGATTTGTTGCTTTTGATGAAGATCAATGCATTGTTAGAAATACCTGGAATTTCAGCCGTTTTTATCATCACGAAAGTTGCGGACAATGTTCTCCTTGCCGTGAAGGAACAGGATGGATGGAAAAAGTATTGCATAGACTTGAATACGGTCATGGCAAAATGAGCGATATGGATTTATTGGTTGATGTGTCTAAAAAGATCGAAGGAAATACAATTTGTCCATTGGGAGATGCAGCAGCATGGCCGGTAGCAAGTGCAATCCGTCATTTTCGCGATGAGTTTGAATGGCACGTGAGTAATCCTGTAGAAGCTTTGCAACGGAATTACGGTATAGGAACTTTTGCAGATCCGTTAGAAGTGCCGGCTGAAACAGTTTAAAAGTAAAAAGCAGCGACTGATATATTTCAGCAGCTGAATTACAATATATAAGATAGAGAGATCTTTAACATGAGTGATAAAGTTAAAGTAAGCATAGACGGAATAACGGTTGAAGTAGAACCGGGAACAAGTATCCTGAATGCCGCAAGGCGAATTGGTGGGGATATTGTGCCGCCGGCTATGTGCTATTATTCCAAACTGGAAGGTAGCGGTGGTAAGTGTCGTACTTGTTTGGTTAAGGTAAGTAAGGGTTCTGAAAAAGATCCGCGACCAATGCCTAAGTTAGTGGCTTCTTGTCGTACGGGAGTAATGGACGGTATGGAAGTCCAAAACATCACTTCGCCAGAAGTCATTGAAGCACGAAAAGGTGTTGTTGAAATGCTTTTAATTAATCACCCTTTAGATTGCCCGGTTTGCGATCAGGCCGGCGAGTGCTATTTGCAGGATCTGAGTTATGAGCATGGTGTTGAGAAAACTCGTTATGAATTTGAACGCCGTACTTTTGACAGAATAGATATCGGTGATAAAATTCAATTACACATGACTCGTTGCATTTTATGCTATCGTTGTGTATATGTGGCAGATCAAATTACTAATCACCGTATGCACGGAATTTTAGGTCGCGGCGATGCATCTGAAATTTCCACTTATATAGAAAAAGCTATTGACAACGATTTCTCAGGAAACGTAATTGATGTTTGTCCGGTTGGTGCTTTAACAGATAAAACTTTCCGTTTTAAAAACAGAGTTTGGTTTACCAAGCCCGTTGAAGCACATCGGGATTGCCCAACCTGTAAAGGTAAAGTGACCTTATGGTATAAAGGAGAAGAAGTTCTTCGTGTTACCGGACGTAAAGATCAATATGGTGAAGTGGAAGATTTTATTTGCAACACCTGTCGATTTGAAACAAAAAATACAAGCGATTGGGTTATTGAAGGTCCGCGAAATGTAGCAAACACTTCGGTAATATCATCAAATCATTATGAAATGGCTAAGCCACTTCCGGTTATCAAACATAATCCGGCTTTGATAGAAGCTAATAAAGAGGAATTCGAAAGAGCAACCAAAATTTAATGGAATTAGCATTTATAATTGAAAAAGTTATCCTGATCACCGTAATTTTTATGGTGAGTTTGGGGATTGCTGCATATTCTACATTAGCCGAGCGTAAGATTGCCGGTTATTTGCAGGATCGTGTGGGTCCGAACCGTGCAGGACCGGGTGGAATGTTTCAGCCTTTGGCAGATGGTTTGAAAATGTTTTTCAAAGAAGAGATTATTCCAACAGATTCTAATCGTTTTTTATTCATTGCAGGTCCTTCTTTGGCACTATTAACTGCACTCATCGGAAGTGCGGTTATTCCCTGGGGCCAGGATATGGTTCTTGGCGATCGTATTATTCCGCTTCAGGTAGCTGATATTAATGTGGGAATTCTATATATTTTCGGAATTGTTTCTTTAGGAGTTTATGGAGTTATGATTGGCGGCTGGGCATCAAATAATAAGTTTTCTTTAATGGGAGCTATTCGTGCGGCATCACAAAACATTAGTTATGAAATCCCAATGGGACTTTCAATCATCGCATTATTGCTGGTAACAAATACTTTGAGTCTAAAGGAAATTTCTGAAATGCAGCATGGCTGGAGATGGAATATTCTTTATCAGCCTTTAGGCTTTATTATTTTCTTGGTATGTTCTTTTGCAGAAACTAATCGTACGCCGTTTGATTTGCCGGAATGTGAAACTGAATTAGTTGGTGGTTATCACACAGAATATTCAGGATTTAAAATGGGTGCTTTCATGTTTGCTGAATATTTGAACATGTTTGTGGCTTCGGCTGTTATGTCAACTTTATATTTTGGTGGATATAATTATCCTGGAATGGACTTCGTAAACAATTTAGTTGGGCCAACTTTCGGACCGCTGATTGGGATGGCTGTTCTTTTCGCCAAAGTATTTGCGTTCATTTTCTTCTTCATGTGGGTGCGCTGGACAGTTCCGCGTTTCCGTTATGATCAGTTAATGAATTTAGGCTGGAAAGTTTTAATTCCGCTGGCAATTGCCAATATTGTAATAACAGGAATCTGGATCACTATTTACGATAAACTTTAAATTTACATTTCCTGATTTTGCAGGAGTTTGGATGGGAATATGGAATCATTAAGTAACAGGAAAAAAGTATTAGATCAGAAACCGATGAATTTCTGGGAGCGTTTATATCTCCCGGCAATTTTTCAGGGAATGGGAATTACCTTCAAACACATGTTTAAAAAGAAGGAAACTATTTTTTATCCTGAAGTGCAAAGAGAATTTTCTGAAAACTGGCGTGGTTTGCATTCGCTAAAGCGTGATGAACAGGGACGTGAACGTTGTACTGCATGTGGTTTGTGCGCATTATCTTGTCCGGCCGAAGCCATTACTATGATTGCTGCTGAGCGTCAGAAAGGTGAAGAAAATCTGTATCGCGAAGAAAAGTATGCGGCTGTTTATGAGATCAATATGCTTCGCTGTATTTTCTGCGGATTATGTGAAGAGGCTTGTCCGAAAGAAGCTATTTATCTGGACGGACCAATTGTACCTGCAGATTATTTGAGAAAAGACTTTATCTATGGTAAAGACAAACTGGTAGAGGAACCTCTAAAATCGTAAAATATTATACCTTTGCACCCGCATAAGGGCAAAGTTTAACCAAAGCATTGATGAGTATATCTCTATTCTATTTAATTGCATTTTTATCAATCTTCTTTTCACTAATGGTGATTCTGTCGAAGAATCCCATTCACAGTGTTTTATATTTAATTATAACCTTTTTCACTTTCACAATACATTATATTTTATTGAATGCCCAGTTTCTGGCAGTCGTAAATTTTATTGTTTATATGGGTGCGATAATGGTTTTATTCCTGTTTTTGATCATGCTGCTCAATTTAAATAAGGACACAGAACCAATGAAATCAAATCTGCTTAAAATTGCAGGTATAATTGCAGGAATGAGTTTACTCATTACATTAGTTGGTTCATTAAAATCATTACAGGTTTCAGATCCCGTGATTTTACAAAATGCCAATCTGGGTTTGGTAAAAAACCTTGGAAAAGTATTATTCAGTGAGTTTTTGCTTCCTTTCGAAGTTTCTTCAATCTTATTGCTTGTTGCAATGGTTGGTGCAGTTTTATTAGCTAAAAAAGAGCCCAAAAGTATATAATGGAAAATGTAACTCAAGCCATGCAAGGCGTGCCTTTAAATCATTACATACTGCTTAGTGCTATCGTTTTTGCAATAGGCGTAATTGGTGTTTTAATCCGCAGGAATGCGATAATCATTTTTATGTCTATTGAATTGATGTTAAACGCAGTCAATTTGTTGTTAACAGCATTTTCTGTACATCATAATGATGCTTCCGGGCAAGTATTTGTATTTTTTATTATGGCTTTGGCTGCCGCCGAAGTTGCAGTGGGTTTAGCTATTATTGTGATGATCTATCGGAATACACATTCTACAGATATTGATGTATTGAATAAATTAAAGTGGTAAAAACGTCATCTTAAGCATAGCGACGGATCTGCAAACTATGAAACAGATCTCTTGACTTGCCTCAGAGCGACATTGACAATTATATTATTAAGAATGATAAATTTAGTTTGGTTAGTTCCATTATTTCCTTTGATTGGTTTCATCATCAATGGTTTGGGACGGAATGTACTTCCAAAAAATGTGGTTGGTACAATTGCCAGTTTAATGGTTCTGCTATCTTTCGGAGTTAGTGTCGGAATCTTTTTAGAGTTAAATGCTTCTGATGTAAAGTCGTTCACAATTCCATTATTTAACTGGATTAGTGCCGGTAGTTTAACGGTTCCATTCTCATTTTTGGTAGATCCGCTAAGTTCATTAATGCTGTTGATCGTCACCGGAATTGGATTTCTGATCCATGTTTACTCGGTTGGTTATATGCATCACGATACCGGTTTTGCTAAGTTTTTCTCCTATCTCAATCTCTTTATCTTTTTCATGTTATTGCTGGTTTTAGGCTCTAACTATGTGATCATGTTTATTGGCTGGGAAGGAGTTGGTTTATGTTCTTACCTGTTGATTGGATTCTGGTTTACCAATATATCTTACGCAAATGCTGCAAAAAAAGCATTTGTAATGAACCGTATAGGAGATTTAGGTTTCCTGATTGCCGTGTTCCTTATCTTCAGCACTTTTGGAAGTGTTGAATTCGCAAACATATTTCCGCAGGCAGCCAACATGGTTTCCGGCGATAGTACATTGATTTTAATCACTGCTTTATTATTTGTTGGTGCAATTGGTAAATCAGCACAAATTCCTTTGTTTACCTGGTTACCGGATGCTATGGCAGGTCCAACACCGGTTTCTGCATTAATTCACGCGGCAACAATGGTAACAGCAGGTATCTATATGATTGCCCGTTCAAATATTTTGTTCACGCTTGCGCCGCAAACTTTAGAAGCTGTTTCTATAATAGGTTTAGCTACGGCAATTCTGGCTGCAACCATCGCATTAACGCAAACAGATATTAAAAAAGTTTTAGCTTATTCTACTGTTTCCCAGTTGGGATATATGTTTTTAGGTTTAGGAGTTGGCGCTTATACCGGAGCATTTTTCCACGTTATTACACATGCTTTCTTCAAAGCATTGCTTTTCCTGGGTGCCGGTTCTGTAATCCATGCAGTAAGCAATGAGCAGGATATGCGTAATATGGGTGGTTTGCGTAAAAAGCTTCCAATTACATTTATGACCATGATGGCTGGAACAATCGCTATTTCCGGTTTACCTCCTTTTTCAGGATTCTTTTCTAAGGATGAAATTTTGGCTCACGTTTACGAACACAATAAACTGTTTTGGGTAATAGGAGTAATTGGTGCTGTATTTACCGCATTTTATATGTTCCGGATGATGTTCATTACTTTCTACGGTAATTTCCGCGGAACACATGAACAGGAGCATCATTTACACGAATCGCCAAAATCAATGACCATCCCCTTGATTATTTTGGCTGTTCTTTCTATAGTTGGTGGCTTTATTGGTATCCCAGAAGTTTTGGGAGGCGGACATTGGTTAGCAGAATTCCTTTCTCCGGTATTTGCTGCATCTAATTCCAGAATGGAAACGTTGACACTTGATCACAATACCGAATATATGTTAATGGCGGTTTCCGTTGCCGGAGCTTTGGCTGCAGCAATTTATGCTTACATACGATATGTAAAAGGTGCAAGGGTTCCGGTTGCAGATAATATTCAAAGACCTGCGTTGGTAAATATCTCTTATCATAAATATTATATCGACGAGCTTTACGATGCATTGATTACACGACCATTAAATACCTTATCAGGATTTTTCTTCAGAGTAATTGATAAATCGGCTATTGACGGATTCGTGAATAAATTAGGTTCAGGTTCAATGGAAGCCAGCAAAGGTTTCAGGTTATTGCAGTCGGGGAATATTGGTTTCTATATTTTCATGATGGTTGCCGGAATTATCGCATTGCTGGTTTATGGTTTTTACAAAATTTAATAAAGGATTAGAACAAGATAAATGAATCAATTACTACTAATCTTAATTTTTCCCCTAGGGCTCACGTTAGTTGCGATGGTAAAAGGTAGTGCAGTTTCTAAATGGGCTTTTGGCGCTTCGTTACTTCCGTTGGCTTTTACTTTGATGGCGTTGTCGTCATTTGTTCCTGATGCCAGCACTCAGTTTTTAATCGATGTACCATGGATTCCTTCTTTAGGTATTCATTTTAAAATGGGAATTGACGGTATCAGTATGATGATGGTTTTATTAACCAATATTCTGGTTCCGATCATTATCCTGGCAAGTACAAAAACTCAGTACAAAAACCCGAATGCTTTTTACAGTCTGATTTTTTTTATGCAGGCTGGTTTGTTGGTTGTTTTTACAGCCTTAGATGGATTTCTGTTTTACGTAGGTTGGGAAGCGGCTTTAATTCCAATTTATTTTATCTGTGCCATCTGGGGAACCGGAGATCGTATTCGTGTTAACTTAAAGTTTTTCATCTATACAATTGCTGGTAGTTTAATTATGCTTCTGGCGATAATTTATCTGCACTTACAAACACCAGATAACTCATACGATATTGCTTCATTTTACAAATTAAATCTTCCTGCCAATATTCAGGGCTGGATTTTCGGAGCTTTCTTTTTGGCTTTCGCGATTAAGATGCCCATTTTCCCTTTCCACACCTGGCAGCCTGATACTTATACCGAAGCGCCAACCGCAGGAACTATGTTACTTTCCGGTATCATGTTAAAAATGGGTATATATGGAGTTATTCGCTGGTTAATTCCTGTTGCTCCGCTTGGCTTTGCAGAGTGGGGACAAACCGCAATGATTTTATCTATCATCGGAATAGTCTATGCTTCTATCATCGCGTTTATGCGAAATGATATGAAGCGTTTGGTAGCTTATTCGTCAATTGCTCACGTAGGTTTAATTGCCGCCGGAATATTTGCCTGGAATACGCAAGGTGTTCAGGGTGCGATGATTCAAATGATTAATCACGGTATTAACGTGGTCGGTATGTTTTTCGTTCTGGATATCATCTTCCGCAGAATGAATACCCGCGATATGAATTCTATGGGCGGATTGGCAAAACTTGCTCCCGGTTTGGCTATTGGATTTTTAATCCTATTGCTTGGTTCTGTTGGACTACCGTTAACAAACGGTTTTATCGGCGAGTTTTTATTGCTGATGGGCGTTTATAATTACAATATCTGGTTTGCTGCCGTTGCCGGATTAACCATTATTTTTAGTGCTGTTTATATGCTTCGCATGTATCAGCGTATTATGTTCGGCGAAATCACCAACACGGCATTTGCTTTCCCGGATATTGATTTTACAGAGAAATCTGTGCTTTTAATACTTTGTGCGCTGGTAATTATAATCGGTGTTTATCCGCAGCCATTGCTTCACATTTCCGAAGCATCAGTCGGAAATTTAATTGAACAGGTTAATCAAAAGATTTTAGTTAAGTAAAAAATGAATTCCTTAATAGCCTTATCTGTTTTAGCAATTTTAGTTCTATACTTAGGACTTTTCAAAGCTAAAAATGCTCTCTTACCGGTTACTCAACTTGGTTTAGCAACTGCTCTGGGTTTATCATTAATGGAGTGGAATTCTAATGCTCCGGCTATATACAGCGGAATGATGCTTTTTGATAATTTCGCGGTAGCATTTTCCTCAATCTGTATTTTCTCAACCATGCTTATTCTTCTGGTCTCAAAAGATTATTTTGAACGTATCAGCGAGCATGTTGCAGAATATTATTCCATTATTATTTTCGCCCTTGCGGGAATTGTAGTTATGGTTTCTTACCATAATCTTTCGATGTTATTCATTGGTATCGAAATTATGTCTGTGAGTTTATATATTCTGGCAGGTATTCGAAAAAAGAATTTCGCATCTAACGAAGCTGCTTTAAAATACTTTTTAATGGGAGCTTTTTCAACTGGTTTTCTGTTATTCGGAATTACTTTATTATATGGAACTACAGGTTCTTTTGATCTGGAAGTAATTAAGCAATATGTACTTTCTAACCCAACTGTAATTTCACCATTATTTTATAGCGGTTTACTTTTATTAATTATTGGCCTTTGCTTTAAAGTTGGTGTTGCGCCTTTCCATTTCTGGGCACCGGATGTGTACGAAGGTTCACCAACGCTGATCACAGCCTTTATGAGTACTGTCGTGAAAACGGCAGGTTTTGCAGCTTTCCTGCGCATATTCTTAGTTTGTTTTGCGCCATTACATGATTTCTGGATGCCGCCACTGCTTGTAATTACAGTGATCACCTTATTTATTGGAAACATAACTGCATTATATCAGCATAGCTTTAAAAGAATGCTTGCTTACTCAAGTGTTTCCCACGCCGGATATATGATGTTTGCCATTGTGGCTTTAGGAGTTTCATCAGTTAATGCAATTTTTGTATATGCTACGGCTTATTCCATAGCTTCAATAATTGCTTTTGCAGTTTTAATATTGGTTAAAAGACAAACCGGATCTGATAACTTTGATAGTTTTAATGGTCTTGCAAAACGCAATCCGTTTATGGCTTTTACGTTGACTATTGCGATGCTATCTCTTGCCGGAATCCCATTAACGGCAGGTTTTATCGGTAAGTTTATGATGTTCTCTTCCGCTTTACAAGAGTATCAGGTTTGGCTGGTTGTGTTAGCAGTAGTGAATGCAGTTATTGGCATTTTCTATTATTTGCGAGTAGTGGTAGCTATGTATTTTAAAGAATCCGAACGATCAGAAGTTCCGGTTTCAGGGTTTTTTAAAGTTGTTTTAGCATTCTCGGCAATCATTACAGTTGTGTTAGGAATTTACCCTTCGGTGATTTCAAATCTTTTCTAAGCCGAAATTTCTGAATTTAATGTCGTAGATTTACCCATATT
This sequence comes from Sphingobacteriales bacterium, assembly GCA_038204935.1. Taxonomy (GTDB): domain Bacteria; phylum Bacteroidota; class Bacteroidia; order Sphingobacteriales; family Sphingobacteriaceae; genus Daejeonella. Next base: position 23,711 of record JBBRCI010000028.1, read on the forward strand.
CAACTCATGCACGAACTTTGGGATACCCTGCAACACGTAATTGATCCGGAAAAACTACTTCGCGAAGGCGGCTTTTATGTTGTTTTGTTTGTAGTATTTGCGGAAACAGGCTTATTTTTCGGGTTTTTCCTTCCCGGAGATTACCTTCTATTTTTAGCGGGAATGTTTGTGGCAACCGGTAAGCTGGATGTTTCCATATTGGTTTTAATACTTGGCTTAATAGCAGCAGCGGTCTCGGGTAATTTTGTTGGCTATTGGTTTGGCCTTAAAACCGGACCTGTATTATATCATCGGCGGGATTCTTTTTTTTTTAAGAAACGTTATTTATTAGCCGCCGAACTTTATTATAAAAAGCAAGGAGCCTTTGCTTTAATTATGGGAAGATTTATTCCGATTGTTAGAACATTTGCCCCGATTTTTGCTGGCGTTGTAAAGCTGGATTTTAAAAAATTTGCACTTTACAATATCGCCGGAGCTGTACTTTGGATATCTTCATTAACATTGATTGGATATTTTTTAGGCAGAAGGTTTGAAAAAGAAATTGATGATTACCTACTTTATATTATAGTAGGATTTATAGTAATTACCACTATACCGCTAATTTATACTTATTTTAAAAGAAAAATAAGCGTAAACAAAAGTGAAGAAGAAGAGTTAAATCAAGTAGAATAAATATGAGTAAAGACCATCCGTGGCATAACATTTCCCCAGGTACAGACATTCCATCTGTAGTTAATGCAATAATTGAAATTCCAAAAGGCTCCAAAGCAAAATATGAAATTGATAAAGATTCGGGCTTAATAAAGCTGGATCGTGTTTTATTTTCCTCGGTAATGTATCCGGCTAATTACGGCTTTATACCACAAACGTATTGTGACGATCAGGATCCATTAGATATTTTGGTTCTTTGTTCTGTTGATGTTTACCCCATGACCATTATTGAAGCTAAAGTTATTGGCGTAATGCATATGGTTGATAATGGAGAGCAGGATGATAAAATTATCGCGGTAGCCAAAAATGATATGTCTGTTAATTACATCGATGATCTTGCTGAATTACCTCCGCATGCTATGAAAGAAATAGTCCGCTTTTTCCAGGATTATAAAGCTTTGGAAGAGAAAAACGTGACTATAGAACATTTGCTTGGTAAGCGTTATGCCTACAAAGTAATTAAGGAAAGCCTTGAGTTGTATCAAAATACTTTTGTAAATAAATAATCAGAAAATGGGCTTCCAAATATTTGTTATGCTTTTCCTGGTTTTTCTGAACGGATTTTTCGTTGCAGCTGAATTTGCTCTTGTGAAAGTTAGAGCTTCACAGATAGAAATACAAGCCAAAACTGGTAATCGGGTAGCTAAAATTGCCAAACACATGACCCAGCATCTCGATGGTTATTTAGCCGCCACACAGCTGGGTATTACACTTGCCTCTTTAGGTTTGGGTTGGGTTGGTGAAGCTGTAATGGAGCATTTGCTTCACAATATGCTAACTTCATTAGGGGCATCTCCGTCATTTGTAGAATCTTTCTCAGGAACTGCGGCGCCAATTATCGCCTTTAGTACCATTACAATTTTGCATATTGTTTTTGGTGAGCTGGCGCCAAAGTCATTGGCTATTCAAAGACCTGTTAGCACAACAATGGGAGTTGCACTTCCTCTGCATTTCTTTTACCTGGTTTTCAGACCATTTATCTGGTTACTAAACAGTTTCGCAAATCTTTTTTTAAGACTAGTTGGTATCAATACCATAAATAGTCACGATGCTCATCATAGTTCTGAGGAATTACAATATTTGCTTGATCAGGGTAAAGAAAGTGGTGCTTTGGAAAACAACGAGCATGAGCTGATTAAAAATGTTTTTGACTTTAATGAGCGGGTTGTAAAAAATATAATGGTTCCCCGAACCAAAATTTCTGGTGTGGAGTTGGGAACTTCTCACGATTTGTTGCTTGATTTAATTATCAAGGAAGGTTATTCACGTATTCCGGTTTACGATGAAACGATTGACAAGATTGTTGGTATTGTACACGCAAAGGATATCTTGCCTTTATTGGTGAAACGTCAGGAACTGGTGTTGAAAGACATTATCAGAAAACCCTATTTTATTCCGGAAACGAAAAAGATTAATGATCTGCTAAGTGAACTTCAGTTGAAGCGAATTCAGATTGCTATTGTTCTGGATGAGTTTGGCGGAACAGCCGGAATGGTAACTCTTGAAGATATTGTTGAAGAACTGGTTGGTGAAATTCAGGATGAATACGATGAAGAGAAACCAATTGTTGACAAAATATCTGATACAGAATTTGTAGTAAATGCTTCCGCGAGTATTTATGATGTGAATGAATATTTACCTCATGATTTACCGGAAGATGGCGATTACGATACATTGGCAGGTTTGGTTGGCGACCTTTTTGGAAAATTTCCCGAGGTTGGCGAAATGCAGGAATTCAACGGTTATAATATCATCATCCTGAAAAAGACAGAACAAAATATTGAGTCGGTAAAATTAGAATTGGTTATTAACGATACCGATACTGTAGATATTCATTAAAACTTATTGAGAGAATTCGTATGCATTTATTTTATACTCCTTTAATTAATGGTGAACTCCATATGTTGAATGAGGAAGAAAGTAAGCATTGCATACGCGTTTTGCGTTTACAGGTAAATGAAGAAATTAACCTGATTGATGGGAAAGGTGGTTTCTATACTGCCGTAATTATAGATGCACATCCTAAACGAACAGCATTAAGAGTTACAAATGTAGAATTGAACTATGGCAAACGCAATCATTATTTGCACATTGCCATTGCTCCTACTAAAAATATTGAGCGTACAGAGTGGTTTTTAGAAAAGGCTACAGAAATTGGGATTGATGAAATATCATTAATCAATTGTGAGCGTTCTGAAAGGAAAGATGTTAAAACGGAACGCTTAATAAAAGTTGTTACTTCGGCAATTAAACAATCAATAAAGGCGTATCATCCAGTAGTAAATGATATTGTTCCGTTTAGAAAATTTATAGAAAGTAAATTCGAGGGGCAAAAATTCATCGCTCATTGTATTGATCTCGATAAGCAATATCTGAAGAAGGATTTAGTTAAACATTCTAATTACCTTATACTAATTGGACCAGAAGGTGATTTTTCTGCGGCAGAAGTGGGTTTAGCGCTAGAAGCCGGATTTAACCCAATTACCTTAGGTGATTCCAGATTAAGAACGGAAACTGCTGGTTTAGAAGCATGTTTTGAAGTTAATTTTTTGAACAGATGAAAAAATTTACTGCCTGCACTATTGGTTTAATTTCTTTCTTCCTCTGCGGATTTATAAATCCAACTTACAGAATTGCAAAAGTAAAATATAATGGGGGTGGAGACTGGTATGCCAACCGAACCGCTTTGCCAAATCTGATTAGGTTTTGCAATCAAAACTTAAATACAAATATTGACGCTGATGATGCAATTGTTGAGGTTGGAAGCTCAGATTTGTTTAACTATCCGTTCGTCTATTTAACCGGACATGGAAACATTACTTTTTCAGATCAGGAAGCTAAAAATTTAAGAAACTACCTTACCGGAGGAGGATTTATTCACATTGATGATAATTACGGCCTGGATAAATTTATCCGCCCACAAATGAAGAAGGTTTTTCCTGAACTCAATTTTACAGAACTTCCTTCAAATCATCCTGTTTACAAACAAAAATTTAACTTTCCTACCGGATTACCTAAAATTCATGAGCATGACGGGAAACGGCCTCAGGGTTTTGCCCTTATTTATCAGGGAAGAGTAGTTTGCTATTATACCTATGAATCTGATCTTGGAAATGGATGGGAAGATGCGGGAACATATCCCGGAGATACAGAGGAAACAAGGTTGAAAGCTTTAAAAATGGGAGCCAATTTGGTTCAGTACGCATTAACGCAATAGAATATGTTAAAAATTAAAGTTAATAATCAATTCGATTTTCAGATTTCTGAGGATAAGTCGGGAATAATTGTAAATGCTAAACAATTGGAGATTGATATTGCAAAACTAAGTTCTAACCATTTTCATGCTATATTAAATAACCAATCTTATAATGCAGAAATAGTTGACTACAATCCGGCTGAGAAAACTTGTTTGGTAAAAATCAACTCAAATACTTATAATCTAAAAATTTCTGATCAATATGATGAATTGCTTCATCAATTAGGTTTGGATACACTAAGCTCGGCAAAAATCGCAGATTTAAAAGCGCCTATGCCTGGCTTAGTATTGAAAATTCTGGTATATGAAGGTGATGAAATTAAAAAAGGAGATAACCTATTAGTTTTGGAAGCCATGAAAATGGAAAATATTATTAAAGCTTCCGCGGATGCGAAAATAAAATCTATTAAAATCAAACCTTCTGACAAGTTAGAGAAGAATCAGGTTATGATTGTTTTTGAGAAATAAGGTTAATTAGATTGAACCGTCTTGAAATAACTTGATAGATTAACGATTATCTCTGATTCAATGAAATCTGGGATTTTAGTCGTTTGAGTTTTTTCTCTAGTTCCCAGATTTTCTTATTGGTGGTGTCTCGCTTCATGGTTTCTATAAGTGCGATGAAGAAGACATAAATAAGCTACAGTTTATCTTCAAACGGGAGCAAGTGAACGTTTCCCATAAAAAAACCCTCGAGAAATTGGTTTTGAGATGAAATTTTTACTTATTTAAAGATATCTGCTTTTTAAAATAGTTTCATTTTTTTGACATTTATGGTTATTAAATTAAAAAAAAATGAAAACTATTTCTTTTATACTCAAGAATTTAACATCTTAGGGCCCAAAATAATTTATAAACAGTTAATTAAATACGTATGAAAAAACTATTACAAAGTTTATTTCTGATGTTATTCATAGCCTTTCAGGCTATGGCACAGGAACGGACAGTAACAGGTAAGGTAACGGGTGCTGATGATGGATTAGCGTTACCAGGAGTATCTGTTAAACTAAAAGGTGGTAAAAATGCTACCCAAACTTCTTCTAATGGAACTTATTCCATTACAGTTAATGGTCAGTCAACTTTGGTATTTTCCTATATAGGATATGCTACTCAGGAAGTTGCAATTGGATCAAACAATACAATAAATGTTTCTTTATTAGTTGATGCAAAACAACTTTCGGAAGTTGTGGTAGTTGGATACGGTACTGCTAAAAAACAATCATTCACAGGTTCTGCAGCTGTTATTGGCAGTGATGTATTAGAAAACCGTCCGGTTACGTCTTTTGAAAAGGCTTTACAGGGAGCTGCTGCCGGTGTAACGGTATCAAGTGTATCCGGCCAGCCTGGTGCTTCGTCAACTGTTCGTATCAGAGGAGTTGGCTCTCTTTCAGCCTCTGCTACTCCTTTATATGTAATTGATGGTATTCCTATTACAACCGGAGATTTAAGTCAAGTAGCAACAACATCAGATGTGCTTTCAACTTTGAATCCAAATGATATTGAATCTGTTACCGTATTAAAAGATGCATCCGCAGGCTCAATTTATGGTTCCAGAGCTGCAAATGGTGTAATTTTAATTACGACAAAAAAGGGAAAATCCGGCGCAACCAGGTTCAATGCTACAGTAAACGGCGGTTATTCAGATGCCGCGGTTGATAAGCATGAAACTTTAAACGCAGGTCAGTATTTTAAGCAGTATTTCGATTACTACTATAATCAGAGAACTGTAGCTGGTGATGCTCCTGCAGTAGCTGCCTTAAGTGCAAATACCTCAACTAAAGCCAGATTAGCAGTAAATCCTTACAATATTCCTAATCCATACATTGCTGGCGGTGTTTTAGACCCAACTGCAAAACTTTACTATGATACAGACTGGCGTGATGCTGTAATAAATAGAGGCGAAACAAAGAATGTAAATGTTTCGGCCCAGGGAGGGAATGAATCTACTAAGTTCTTTATCTCAGGTGGGTACTTTGATCAAAAAGGTATAGTTTTGGCCTCCAATTTTAAAAGATATTCTGGTAAAGTAAATATTTCAAACCAAGTTAATAAAGCAATTAACGTTGGAATAAATAATACTTTATCTTATACAGATCAAAACACTCCTGCTGGAGCTGGCGGTGCCGCAAATCCGGTAAGATTCAGTGATGTAGTATCAAACGTTTATTCTCTTTATCAAAGAGATGCAAATGGTATTCCTATTTCTGACGCTTCTGGTGCCCTAGTCTATAATTATATAAATCCTATTTCTGTAGATTTTAACCCACTGGGTTTGGCTGAAAAAGATGAATACATTACCCGTACCGCAAGAGGAATTATAAATCCATATGCAGAGGTTCAATTTTTTAAAAATTTCCGTTTTAAAACCAATTTTGCAGTAGATTATATCAACAATCGCGAGAGATTGTTTTATAACCCAGAGCATGGAAACGGTTCTGCCCCAAATGGAAGAGCAGAACGTTATACGGTTCAGGACATTACAGTAACTTTTTCAAATACACTTAATTACGACCGTCAATTTGGGTTAAGTGACCTAAATGTTTTAATTGGACAAGAAGCCTACAGTACTAAATATGATAATATTCAGGCCTCTATAACAGGTTTTCCTTTTGATGGTGTTCCAGAATTAGTTGCCGGATCTTTACCAGGTACTCCGACATCCTATTTCACTCAAAAAAGATTATCATCCTATTTTACCAGGGCTAGTTATAGCTATGCTGATAAATACTTTGTACAGGGAAGTTTCAGAAGAGATGGATCAAGTGTGTTTGGAGCAGATAACCGATATGGTAATTTCTATTCTGTAGGCGCAGCCTGGAGAATAAATCAGGAAAATTTCCTTACAAGTGTTAAATGGATCAATGAATTAAAGTTAAGAGCAAGTTATGGAACCTCTGGAAACGATCGGATAGGTCGTTACGATGCTCAGGGTTTGTATGCCTTAGGTAATAATTATCAGGGTCAATCAGGTATTACTTATTCTAACCTTGAAAACCGTTTGTTAAAATGGGAAGAAAATACCCAAACAGACATTGGTTTAGAGTTTAGTTTATTTGGTGGAAAGTTAGGTGGAGAAGTTTCTTACTATAACAGAGAGGCTCAAGGCTTATTGTATAATCAACCTCTTTCTTATACTACTGGTTTTTCAAGCGTAATCACGAATCTTGCTTCAATGCAAAATAAAGGCGTTGATCTGCTGTTAACCGGAAATCCGGTAAAGAGTAAAGATTTTGATTGGAACATTTCCTATAATTTGACAACTTCCAGAAATAAGATCCAAAAATTAACTGGTAATGATGTAATCAACGGATCGAAACGCTTAAAAGTGGGCAGTGACCTTTATCAGTTTTATTTGAGAGATTATGCAGGAGTTGATCCAGCTGATGGTACTCCAATGTGGTTTATTGACGAAGTCGACGCCGATGGAAAAGCTACAGGAAATCGCTTAACAACCAAGAACTATAGCCTTGCAACACGTTACGACAGTGGTAGTTCACTTCCAAAATTTACAGGTGGCTTAACCAACACATTGAGATATAAGAGATTTGATTTAACCGGATTCTTATTCTATAGTTATGGAGGTAAGGTATATGATGATTTATATGCTACCCTAAATCACGGTGGAAGGAATAACGGAACTCAATTATCAACCAATGTTTATAATTCATGGCAAAAACCAGGAGATATTACCAACACTCCCCGGTTTAGACCTACCAATACAGATTTGGGTAATAGCCAGTCTACCAGATTCCTATATGACGGTTCCTACATCAGGGTAAAGAACATCACATTAGGATATGACTTGAAACAAGATTGGGCACAGAAAGCTAAAATATCAAATGCCCGTATTTTCTTAAGTGCTGAGAATGCTTTTACGTTTGCTAAACACAAAGGGATGGATCCCGAAACTGAAATTACAGGTTTGAATTCCAATGATGTTCCAAATATTAAAACATTATCTCTTGGTTTAAATATTGGTTTTTAATAAGATATATATGAAATATTCAAATAAAATTACAGGCAACCTGTTCTTAGGAGCAGTTGCCATTACGCTTGCTTTTTCAAGTTGTAAAAAGGATTTCTTAGACGTCTCACCTACAGAATCCATCAGTAATACTGAGGCCTTTACCAGCGAAGCAAAGTTGCAAGCAGCCATGACTGGCATCTATGACTTAATTACAAATAATATATATACTTATAATATTATTCTAAATTCTGAAGCAAAAGGAGAAGATGTGTTTCCTAATTCTACTGGTAATTATAACAGATTTGTAAATGGTTATCAATATATTGAAACTGTTAATAATGTAGAATTAGAAAGGCATTGGTCTCAGGGTTATAAGATTATAGCTAATTGTAATCAGTTAATTGAAAACGCCCCTAATGCTCCGGTAGCAGACGCCGTTAAAAATCGCTTTATAGCTGAAGCAACAGCAATTAGAGCTTATGTACATTTTCAACTTGTTCAAGAGTTTGGAGAGAAAACATTTGCGCTAGATCCTGAAGCCTTGGGCGTTCCAGTTGTCGAAAAATCCATAGGCCCAAGCGATGAGTTTCCTGCCAGAGATAAAGTTAAAGATGTTTATGCTTCAATATTGAAAGATCTTGCGTTTGCTGAGAGTAATTTCCCTGCCACAGAAAAAGATGTTTACAGAATAAATCTTAATTCTATAAAGGCTATTGAGGCAAGAGTTTATTTAAGTATGGAAAACTGGGCGAAAGCTAGTGAGTATGCCAAAGCTGCTAGTGCAGGCTATACTTTAGGTTCTGCCAGTTCGCTTTTGGAAGGTTTCAGAGCTCCTACTTCAGAATGGATCTTTGGTTTAAGAAGCACGGCTGATGATAATGATTTTTATTTGGAGGTCCAATCTTTCTTTGATCCTTACGATAGGGGATATTCAAGCTTTAGAGTTACTGAAGAGTTTTTTAATTCTTTTACTGATGCAGATTTCCGTAAGAATCAATTTAGAATTCCAGATAATGTAGGCGGTGACCCGACAACTGGAGAATATGCTTTAGTTGGAGATGGCTATTTGACCAGCAAATTTGTTTTTGATGGCTCTGGTGGTAATGATCAACTTTTAATAAGAGCATCAGAAATGGTGTTGACAGAAGCTGAAGCAGAAGCAAGAATGGGAGGAGCAAACGAAGCTGCTGCTAAAAATGCTTTGCTTTTAATTCAAAAAAGAGCTAATCCCGCTGCAGTTTTATCCTCTAATTCAGGTAATGCTTTAGTTCAGGAGATTTTGTTAGAGCGTAGGAAAGAATTATTTGGTGAAGGCCAAAGGTATTATGATATTCTGAGAACGAAACAAAGTTTAAATCGTGCCGGATCAGCCTCACACTGGAGTTTATTAACTATTCCAGCTGGAGATAAACGTTTTGCATTGCCAATTCCGCAGGCAGAAATTAATGCAAATCCTAAAATAGTTCAAAATCCTTTATAGATTTTAAACTATCAGATAGTAATTTTAAAAACCCAATCAATTTGAATTGGCCTCAAAAGATTGGACAAATTTAGTTTAAAAATCAAGCGACAAGAGCTCTGTGTTTTACGGGGCTCTTGTTGTTTAATTTGAGATTTATTCTGTTATTGATATAATAATCAATATAGCCACTAATATCGGTTTCAAGTTCTTTAACACAAGTATACTTTTTAGCATAGGAGAATTCAGATTTTAATATCCCGAAGTTCTCTATCAGTGCGTTATCTAGGAAATTCACTTTTCTGGACATACTCTGCAAGATACCTTGCTGTTCCAATTGTCGTTGATAGTGCTTCATTTGATAGTGCCAACCCTGATCCGAATGCAATAATAATCCCTTTAACTTTTTATGCTTCTTAAATGCGTGCTTCAGCATTTCCCCTACCAGGTTATAGGTGGGGCGAGTATTCATCTGATAGCAGATAATCTCTG
>JBBRCI010000029.1:0-33557 GCA_038204935.1 Sphingobacteriales bacterium
CAACGCCGCGGCACCACTTACAATCTCTGTTAATTCTGTAGTAATGGCAGCCTGACGAGCTTGGTTGTAAGAAAGCTTAAGTGCCTTTAAAAGATCACCTGCATTTTCTGTTGCTTTGTCCATAGCTGTCATACGTGCGCCATGCTCTGATGCATGCGAATCTAAAATAGCTTTATAAACCTGCGTTTTGATAGATTTTGGTATCAACTGCTCCACAATTTCTTCCTGAGAAGGCTCCAGAATATAATCAGCTGATGGCGCCTGATTAACAGAAGAATCGACTGAACGCGGTACAGGCAATAATTGCTCGGTAGTAAGAATTTGTACAGCTGCATTTTTAAACTGATTGTAAACCAGATCAACGCGGTCATAATCGCCATTTGCAAAACCTTTCATAATTGAATCTGTAATCACAGATGCATTCTGAAAAGTTAAGTCGCTATAAAGTTCGTTGTTATTACCAATTACTTTATAGTTTCTTTTCTCATAAAAATCCTGAACCTTTTTACCAATAGCAACAATCTGAACATTTCCTTTTTTGTATTGTTCCGAATATTTTTCAGCAATCAGATTGTTTGTAGTTTTAATAACATTCATATTGAATGCTCCGGCCAAACCTCTGTTAGAAGATACAGCAATAATTAAAACCCGAACCGGTTCACGCTCCTGGATGAAAGGGGAATTTGATTCCTCAAGACTGGCAGAAAGATTTGCCAGAATTTCTCTCATTTTATTAGCATACGGACGTAACTGAACAATTGCACTGGTTGCACGCTTCAATTTAGCAGCCGAAACCATTTTCATGGCTTTGGTAATCTGCTGAGTGGACGTTACAGACGCAATACGATTTCTTACTTCTTTTAAATTAGCCATTCTTATTTAGATGTGAGAAATGAGATTTGAGAAACAAGACATAATGTCTAAAATCTCAAATCTCAAATCTTTTGTCTCAAATCTTTTATTAATACTTTCCTGAAAGTTCTTTTGCTACAGTTTCTAAAACTCCTGTAATGTTATCATCCAGTTTACCTGCTTTTAATCCAGCTAATACTTCCGGGTGACGAACTTCAAGTTGCTGCAGATATTCTGCCTCAAAAGCCTTGATTTTATTTACCGGTACATTACGCATTAAGTTTTTAGTACCCGCGTAAAGAATAGCTACCTGCTTTTCAACCGGCACAGGAGAGAACTGTCCCTGCTTTAACAATTCCACGTTACGTGCACCTTTATCTAATACAGATTTTGTTGCCGCATCTAAATCAGAACCGAATTTAGAGAAAGCCTCTAATTCACGGTATTGTGCCTGATCTAATTTTAGCGTACCCGCAACTTTCTTCATTGATTTGATCTGTGCGTTACCACCTACACGAGATACCGAAATACCAACGTTAATAGCCGGACGAACACCTGCGTTAAACAAGTTAGATTCAAGGAAGATCTGACCATCAGTAATTGAAATTACGTTGGTTGGAATGTATGCAGAAACGTCACCAGCCTGAGTTTCGATAATTGGCAATGCAGTTAATGAACCACCACCCTTAACAATCGAACGGATAGACTCCGGCAAATCGTTCATTGCCTGCGCAATTTCATCATTTGAGTTAATCTTTGCAGCACGCTCTAATAAACGACTGTGAAGATAAAAAACGTCTCCAGGATAAGCCTCACGGCCCGGTGGACGACGAAGCAATAAAGAAACTTCGCGGTAAGCAACAGCCTGCTTAGATAAATCATCATAAATGATCAAAGCTGGTCTACCAGTATCACGGAAGAACTCACCAATTGCAGCACCCGCAAACGGTGCGTAGAATTGCATCGGAGCCGGATCTGCAGCCGAAGCAGCAACAATCACAGTATAAGGCATTGCACCTTTTTCTTCTAGAGTTTTAACAATTTGTGCTACTGTTGAATTTTTCTGTCCGATAGCAACATATATACAAAATACAGGCTCGCCTGCTTCGTAAAATTCTTTCTGATTGATAATAGTATCAATACAAACTGCCGTTTTACCAGTCTGACGGTCACCAATAACCAATTCACGCTGACCACGGCCAATCGGGATCATCGCATCAATAGCCTTGATTCCAGTTTGTAATGGCTCGGTTACCGGCTGACGATAAATTACACCCGGAGCTTTACGCTCTAAAGGCATCTCGTAAGTTTCGCCTAAAATCGGACCTTTACCATCCATTGGCTGACCTAATGTGTTAACCACACGGCCAAGCATACCATCACCTACTTTGATAGAGGCAATTTTGTTGGTACGTTTTACAGTATCACCTTCTTTAATCTCGTCAAAGGCGCCTAATAAAACCACACCCACGTTATCTTCTTCAAGGTTTAAAACGATTCCCTGTAATCCGTTATCAAATTCAACCAGCTCACCTGATTGCACTTTTGTTAAACCGTAAACACGGGCAATACCATCACCCACTTGCAATACGGTACCAACCTCTTCGAGTTCGGCTTCTGATTTAAAGCCCGCCAATTGTTGTCTTAAAATCGCCGAAACTTCGTCTGGTCTAACCTCTACCATAGTTTTTATTTATGAGTATTTTATGTAAATCTTTGTTATTCTCTTTGTTGTTCTGTACTCCCGCTTTCCGCTTTAAGTCCTCATTGCATTGCGGGCTTACGCTTCAATCGGGTTTATTTTATTCAGGCCTGAGCCTTTTTTAAACTGTCTTTTGTTCAAACTCCTTTTTCAGTCCGCGTAACTTACTTGATAAGCTGGTATCAAATTGTTTATCGCCAACGGTAAGAACAAATCCACCAATCAGTTTTTCATCTACTTTTTCTGTCAGAATTACTTCTCCATGAGTGCTTTCCTTAACAAGGTTTTCAACTTCTTTCCGGTTTGCTTCGCTAAGCGGAGCGGCAGAAATAACTGTTGCTTTAACAATGTTTTTACGCACATTATATTCATTCACAAATTCCTTTGCAATAGAATATAAAATTGAAGATCTGCCTTTACCAACCAAAAGTTTGAAAAAGGACATAATCATTGGATGAAATCTGGAAGTAAACAGCTCATTCAAAATATTCAACTTTCTGCTTGGGCTGATAATCGGATTTTTCAGCACCGCCTGTAAAGTTGTATTTTTCCGTAAAACTTCTATAAACATTACGATATCATTTCTGATCGGTTCTAGAGCATTTTGCTCTTCTGCCAGATCAATTAATGATTTTGCGTAACGGGATGATACTTGTATTTCAGACATTTTACTTATTGTCGATAATCTTTATCGCCTAAAAGGCAATACAGATTAATTTAATTTCACTTGTTTTAAAAGATCTGCAACAAGCGCATTCTGCTTGTCCTTATCCTGAAACTGATTATGCAATACTTTTTCTGCAATCTGAAGAGATAAAGTAGCAACCTGACTTTTTACTTCCGCCATAGCAGAAATTTTCTGGTTTTCAATTTCCTGTCTTGCTTTCTCAATCATTTTTGCACCTTCAGTTTGTGCTGATGTTTTAGCATCACTAACAATCTGATCTTTCAATTCTTTTGCCTGCTTCAAAATCTCATCACGCTCTATACGTGCCTGCTTTAAAAGAAGCTCATTCTCACTTGTCAGCTTTGCCATTTCTTCCTTCGCTTTTTGAGCTTTGGACAATGCATCTTCAATAGAGCGCTCACGCTCATCTAAAGCTTGCACAATTGGTTTCCATGCAAATTTACTTAGCAGAAAAAACAATAAAATAAAGGCAACAGTAGACCAAATGAACAATCCCGGATCGGGACTAACTAAGGGATTTAATGCCAGTAAAATCATTTATATATATTTTTTGTTTATTTAATTTGTTAAATAAAAAGAAGACCGCTGCCAATCGCAACGGCCTTTCTTTTATTACTTTGTGCCTAAGAACGCTACAACTACACCAAACAGTGCTACCGCTTCAACGAATGCCGCTGCGATTAACATCGCTGTTTGAATTTTAGATGCTGCCTCAGGTTGGCGAGCCATACCTTCCATAGCTTTACCACCAATTTGTCCGATACCGATACCAGCTCCAATAGCAGCTAATCCGGCTCCAATACCTGCAATACTTCCAGTTATCATTACTTGAATTTTAAATATATATTAAACAAAAAAAATAAATTCTCATTAATGTTCAGCATGTTCTTCAATTGCCATTCCTATAAATAAGGCCGACAAAATGGTGAAGATGAATGCCTGAATAAATCCTACAACCAATTCAATTAAGCTGATAAAAATTACAAACGGAACAGCAATACCAGCAACCAGCACCGACTTTAAAATAAAGATCAATGAAATTAAACTTAATATCAGAATGTGTCCGGCAGTAATGTTCGCAAATAATCGAATCATTAACGCAATAGGTTTTGTAAATAAACCAATGATCTCAACAGGGATCATTAGCGGATATAACCACCATGGTACATGCGGCTTAAATACGTGACCCCAGTAATTTTTGTTTCCGTTTACAGTGGTCAGAATAAAAGTACACAATGCAAGCATCATGGTTACAGAAATATTACCCGTTAAGTTTGCACCTCCCGGGAAGAATGGAATTAATCCCATTAAGTTATTTAACCATACAAAAAAGAATACCGTTAATAAGTAAGGCATAAATGCCGCATACCGATAACCCAATTGTGGTTTTGCAATATCATCACGAACGAAAAGTATAATCGGTTCCAGCAAAGACTGAATTCCTTTTGGTGCTTTACCAACACGTGTACGATATGATTTTGCTACGGCTCCAAATACAATCAGCAATACAATTGCAGAAAGAAATAAAGAAACAACGTTTTTAGTAATAGAAAGATCTAATGGTTTTGCATTATCCGGAACCGCATTTTCATCAAGCTCTACATAAGCGCCTTCTGCGTTTGCAACTTCGTTTGGATAGTAAAACTTTCCGTGATAATTGATCATGTTCTGACCATTCTCCTGAAAAATTTCTGTTCCGTGATCATTTCCATCATGCTTGTTAGACATGAAAGTAACCAAACCGTTATTAGTCCATAAAATTACCGGCAATGGCAAAGAAACCTTGTGTTCGCCTTCTCCCCAGAAATGCCATTCGTGAGAATCGGCAATGTGATGAAGAATTGTTGCAGAAATATCTTCTTCGGCTTCTTCATGCGGAGCGTTTATTTCTGAACGGGTTACACGTGGTTCTTCAACCTTTATTGGCTCCTCGGCACGTGCCGTAAAGATTGTACAAGCTAGAAAAACAGCGGAAAAAGCTATGTTAACTATTTTTTTTGAATTGAAAATACGGCTCAAATCCATTTATTAAGGGGATATTTACTTTATTTTTTGGTTGCGCAAGTTACACAACAAACAATAGATTTCAAATACCGTGTGAAAGAAATATAGATAAAAAAAATTCAGCAGAAATTTGGACGGATCTGTATCGATATTATATAAATAGATAAAGGCCAGTACCATACAAAAAAGCAACTTTATTGTCACGCTGGCAAGTATTGCCTGGCCCGATGCTTTGTTGCTAATTTGCATTCGCCAGCTAGCGAACGAATAAATTACAAAGGTTAAAATTCCAAAAAGAGAAAAAAGTTCCCAGAAATAAGGGATCAAAAAATCATTTTTCTGGAAATAATAAGTACTAATTAACGGACCGGCGGCAAGTAAAGCCATAAAGCTGATAAACAGCAGAATAAATCTGGAAAACTTCAAGATTTTAACTGTCTGATGGTTTGATAAATAGCTGCAACAACTCCAATAACTCCACCTAAAGCAGTTATCCATTGCGTTTCATGATGATAATATTCATCAAGTTTATAGCCAATAAAAGCACAAATACCGATAATAGCCATCATCTGGAAGCCAACTCCGGTATATTTTGCATAACTGTTTAAAGCCTGCTTTTCTTCTTTAAGATCTTCATCACCCTTGGGTTCTTCTACACTCATTTTTATACCTTATTATATAGGATACAAAACTATTAAATTTTAATTGCCATTTTCAGTCTTCCATTTGCGAAATTCCATGTGCTATAATCTCTTCGGTCAATCAAAACTAAATTGAAATACTATATTTACAAAGTACTGCTGTAAGGTTAATATCCTGTATAATAAATTTGCGTTAAGGCGGTTTTTATTCTGAATAATATAATTGAAAGACGTTATCAAAAATATATTTAAAATTCTGGGATTAGGGTTTTTGCTATTCGGCTTTTGGAGTTGCGGATCGCAAAAAGATACCGTTGCCAGTCGTGGTATGCAGAATTTAACTGCCCGTTATAATATTTTGTACAATGCCCGTGAGCTCCTGAATGAAAGCCAACGCAACATTGATATCGCTTATCAGGATAATTTTGAAAATTTTATTCCGGTTTTTAAGGAGCCTGATGAAAAGCTTTCTGAGCCTGAATTAAAAAAGCTAGATGAAGTAATTCTGAAAGCGAATACCATTGTTAATGAGAAATTTCAAAGCAAATATGTTGACGATGCTTATTTCCTCATCGCGAAAGCAAACCATTTAAAATCTAATTTCTATAATTCGATAGAGTATTTTACGTATGTCTATAATTCATTTCCTAAAGAAAAAGAATTAAGACAGGCGTCTTTGACTTACAAGATTCGTTCTTTACTAAGTGCCGACCGCCTGGAGGAAGCCAAATCTAATTTAGACAGCGCTTTTAAATACATCAATACCGAAAAAAAATCTGTTGCAGATCTGAATGCGATTAAAGCTCAAATACAGATTTATTCCCGTAACGACGAGGAAGCCATATTATCTTTAGAAAAAGCCATAAAACTCACAAAAGATAAAGATGAAAAAATTCGCTGGACGTTTTTACTGGCCCAACTCCAGGAAAATTCCGGGAAAAATGAAGCAGCACAATCCAATTATTCTAAAATAATTAAAAGCAATGCGCCGTTTAATATGGCTTTTAATGCTTTGCTGAATAAAATCAGCATCGAGAATGAACGCAATGGCCAAAAAATTGACCGTGCCGAACAGTTGAATTCCTTATTAAAAGATGATAAAAATCGTGATTTTCTGGACCAGATCTATTACGAAATAGCGAACAGCTATGCCGAAGAAAATAATCTGGAGAAAGCTATTGAAAATTACAATAAAGGCTTAAAACAAAATTCAAGAAATCAGAATCAGCGGGGATTAACTTATTTAAAACTGGCTGATTTGTATTTAAAAAACTCTGAATTTATCCAGGCCAAAAACTATTACGACAGTACGTTGAACAGTTTGTCGCCACAAAATTCGAATTATCCGCTGGTGCAAAAAAAGGCGGACAACTTAATATTACTTTCCAGCAAATTGCAAGTTATAGCCATGGAGGATACTTTGCAGATGCTTGCCAGTTTGCCGGAAGCTGAGCGAAAAGCAAGGATCGGAATTTTAGCTCGCAGGCAGGCAGAAAAAGCATTGCAACAATCTGCTCCCGGAGAAGGACCAACTTTTTACAGCAATACAGAACCTTTTCAAAATTCCCGCGACAGCAAATTTTATTTTAATAATATTACAGCTTTAAGTCAAGGTTTTTCTGATTTTAAAAAACGCTGGGGAAACCGAAAGCTGGAAGATAACTGGCGCCGCGGACAACGCTCGGCAGCTGACCTGGCTAACGCCATTCAGGATAATAATTATACAGGAAGCATGATTCCGGACAATCCTGATGAATTAACTCCGACCCTGCAAACCGTAAGTGGAAACCCGTTTGATAATATTCCATTAACCACCGAGCAGAAAAACGCATCAGATCAGCGAATCGCGGCAGCTTATTATGATATTGGAAATTACTACCGTGATATTTTAACCGAGCCCAGAAATGCCATTAAAAATTATGAAACACTGATTAACAGGTATCCCGAAAGTGAACTTAATTTGCCTGTTTATTATAATTTGTATCGCTTGTATGCGGAAACTGATCCGGTGAAATCATTAAAATATAAAGACCTGATTTTAAAAAAATATCCCAGAACACCTTTTGCCAAAGTAATAAACGACCCGGATTACAACCAGAAAACTGATGTGCAGGAACAGGCTTTGCATAAATTATATAACGAAACGTACAATCAATATGAATCTAAAAATTATACAGAAGTAATAAAAAAAGCCGATGAAGCGGAAACAACTTTTGGGCAAAACAATTTATCAGCCCAGTTTGACTATTTAAAAGCTCTGGCCATTGGTCATACTCAAAAACTGGCGGCATTAGATACGGCTTTCCAGCAAATTGTTCGTCGTTTTCCGGAGGATAAATTAATTGTTCCACTGATTAAGCAACATTTGACCTATCTGGATGAAAACCGAAACATGATAAATAAACGTGTTTACGCATTGGTTGATGAAGATCCGAATGAACCTCGTTTTGTTGAAGAGCCCCGAACAGAAAATAGAGTGATCACAACTTTGGCTCAAAATCTTCCGGCAAATGCGGAAGAACCTGAAAAAGTAACTCCGGAAGTTGCGGGCACTAAAACTAATTCGGAAACTAAACCGGTTGCCGCAACAGTAAATGAAAGCGGATTTTCCGGTTTTGCAGACACAGATGAATATTATTTTGTGGTGAATGTTTTAGATCCATCGGTTAATCTGAGCTCTTCCAGATTTGGAATCGGGCAGTTTAACCGGACCAATTTTGCACCTAATGCAATAAAACATCAGTTAAAAGCTGTAAATAACCAAAATCAATTGATATTTGTAGGCACATTTTTAAGTAAGGATGCCGTTATGGATTATTACAAAAACATTAATCCATTATTAAAAGAGATAATGAAAATACCGGCCGAAAAGTATAGCACATTTTTTATCAGCAAGAAAAATCTGGATCAGCTGAACAGCCGCGAAAAAGTGAATCAATACATAGATTTTTACCAGAAGAATTTTTAGCAGTTCCCAACAAAACATGAATAACCAATTATCAAAGCAAGACCTTAGTCGATATACAATAACTTTCTGGAAATGGATCATCGGGCTGATAGCCTTCGGCGCCATTTTAATTTTCAGTATTGGATTGGGATTATTTGGCAAACTTCCATCCTTCCGCGATCTGGAAAATCCCAAGAGCAACCTGGCATCTGAAGTAATTTCAGATGATAACGTAGTTTTAGGAACCTATTATGTTCAGAACAGATCCAATGTTAGTTATGATCAGATCTCGCCAAACGTAATTAATGCCTTGGTTGCTACCGAAGATATCCGTTTTTACAATCACTCCGGAATTGATTTTAAAAGAACATTCACTATTATTTTATATAACCTTTCGGGAAATAAACAGGGCGCAAGTACCATCACACAACAACTGGCTTTAAATCTTTTCTCCGAAAGGGCAAAAAATCCGTTTAAGCGTTTCATTCAGAAATTGCAGGAATGGATCATCGCTGTAAAGCTGGAAAGAAATTATACCAAGGAAGAGATCATCACCATGTACTTAAACACGGTAGATTTTGGTTCATACAATACTTTCGGGATTAAATCTGCAGCACGTACGTATTTTAACACTACTCCCGATAAACTTGAACCGCAGCAAGCGGCCATTTTGGTTGGAATGTTAAAAGGACCATCTTTTTATAATCCTTTACGGAATCCCGAGAGAGCATTGATCAGACGAAATACCGTTCTGAACAACATGCACAAGGAAAATTATCTGAGTGATGAAGAAGTTGAAAGACTGAAAGCTTTACCAATGGGATTAAAATTTAATCCTTCAGATCATAATGAAGGTTCTGCGCCATATTTCAGAGCTGTTTTAAAGAAAGATATTCAGAAAACTTTTGAAGAAAGTTCAATTACCAAAGCCGACGGAACACCCTACGATCTGGACCGGGATGGCTTGAAGATTTATACGACCATTAATTCCAGAATGCAGTCGTACGCAGAACGTGCGCAGCGGGATTATCTTAAAGATTTGCAGAAAGAGTTTAATTCCCAGTTCCGGGGAAAAAATCCATTTAAAAATTATCAGCAACTGTTAGACCAGGGAATGAAAAGGTCTGAAAGATATCAGCAGCTAAAACTGGAAGGAAAATCTAAAGATGAGATCGAAGAAGATTTTAACACACCTGTTAAAATGAGTATTTTCAGCTGGAAAGGTGATATTGATACCACCATGCGTCCAATTGACTCGATCAAATATTATAAATTGATGCTGAGAAATGCGTTAATGTCTATGGAACCCCAAACCGGTTATGTGCGTGCATGGGTTGGCGGAACCAATTTCGAACACTTTAAATACGACCAGGTAAAATCGGGAACACGACAGGTTGGTTCAACCGCAAAGCCTTTTACCTATGCAGTTGCTATTGGAAGCGGCGGATATTCTCCCTGCTATACAGTAGCGAATGAGCCGGTAACTATTGACGGTTGGACACCACGTGCATACAAACCAATGCCGGGATATTTAACATTGAAGACCGCATTGGCGCACTCACAAAATTACGTGACCGCATACATGATGAAACAGGTTGGCGCTACGGCGGTATCTACATTGATCAAAAATATGGGAATTACCAGCGATGTGCCGGCCTACCCTTCTATTTGTTTGGGAACATTTGATGCTTCCGTTTATGATATGGTGGGAGCTTATTCCACTTTCGTAAATCTGGGCGTCTGGACAGAGCCTTTATATTTATTGCGGGTAGAAGATAAAAATGGAAACGTAATTTATGAGCGTAAGCCAAAGATCAAAGTTGCTTTAAATCCGCAAACGGCGTATGTAATGACCAATATGTTAAAGGCGGTTGTGACCGAAGGAACCGGAAGAAGACTTCGCGGACGATATAATTTAAACAATCCAATTGGCGGTAAAACCGGAACAACGCAGAATAACTCCGACGGCTGGTTTATGGGAATTACTCCCCAATTAGTAACAGGCGTTTGGACAGGAGCAGAAGACCGTGCCATCCACTTTGCATCAACAGATCAGGGTGAAGGTGCTAATTCGGCTTTGCCTATTTTTGCTTTATACATGAAAAGTGTTTACGCTGATAAGACATTAAAATATACCAAGGGTGATTTTGAAGCACCAAAAGGCGGAACAACTATCACTTTAGATTGCGGCGCATACACCAAACAGGAATCCGGTGAAACGGAGCTGGACCAAAGATTAGGGTTTTAATTAGAGACTTGAGATGTTAGATTTGAGACAGTAGATACACCTTCTTAAGAATATTGATGGGTTTGAATTTCTAAAATCTATTATCTCAAATCTATTATCTATCTCCACATGGAAAAATTTGATTATCGTGAAGCATTGCAACAGGTACCGCCCAAACCGGGTGTTTACCAGTTTTGGGATGCCGGCGGTGAACTCATTTATATTGGCAAAGCCAAAAACTTAAAAAACAGGGTTTCCTCCTATTTCAATAAAGACACGTATCGCGTTAACGCGAAAACGAGAGTGTTGATTAGCAAGATCCAGAAGGTAACTTTTACCATTGTTGATACCGAAATTGATGCCTGGTTGCTGGAAAACAGCCTGATCAAAAAGCATCAGCCGAAGTATAATGTTCTTTTAAAAGACGATAAAACTTATCCCTGGCTGCTTATAAAAAATGAGCGTTTCCCGCGAATTTACTGGACCAGGAAAATCATTAAAGACGGTTCCACCTATTTCGGGCCGTATGCTTCCATTAGCATGATGCACAATATTTTGGGACTGATAAAAGAGATTTATCCTTTGCGCACCTGCAATTTGCCGCTTACGCCGGAAAATATTGCTGCAGGAAAGTTCCGTGTTTGCCTAGAATATCAGATCGGGAATTGCAAAGGTCCGTGCGAAGCATTTCAATCTGAAGAAGATTACAACCAGAATATTCAGGAGATCAAGGATATTTTAAGTGGCAAGACCGGAGCTATTGTCCGTCAGTTGAAAAGTGATTTGGAACAAGCGGTTGGAGAATTGAATTTTGAGCTGGCACATCGCTTAAAGCGAAAATATGATCTGCTCGAAAATTACCAGAGTAAATCTACCATCGTAAATTCCTCCATTTCTGATGTAGATGTTTTTGGTATCGCGACTGATGAGAAACATGCGTTTGTGAACTTCCTGAAAGTGATGAACGGAACCATTATCCAGACGCAGACTTTAGAAATGAAAAAACGTTTGGATGAGACCGACGAAGAATTACTAACTATTGCCATTTCTGAATTTAGAACCCGCTTTAACAGTCACTCCAAAGAAATTATTGTTCCTTTTGAAATTGAGCTTGACGATCCGGGAATCAGGTTCACCGTCCCCAAACTGGGCGAAAAGAAAAAGTTGTTGGATCTGTCGTTAAAAAATGTGGCTTTCTTTAAACGCGAACGTTTGGATCAGTACGAAAAGCTGAATCCGGAATTAAGAACGGACCGCTTGTTGACGCAGATGATGAAAGATCTGCGTTTAAATCAGCTACCGCGACATATAGAATGCTTTGATAACTCCAACTTTCAGGGAAAATTTCCGGTTTCGGCCGTAGTGGTTTTTAAAGATGCAAAACCTTCTAAAAAAGATTACCGCCATTTTAATGTGAAAACGGTAGAAGGTCCGAATGATTTTGCCACCATGGAAGAAGCTGTACACCGCCGTTACCGCCGTATGCTGGAAGAAGGCGAGACTCTTCCGCAACTCATTGTTATTGACGGTGGAAAAGGACAATTGTCTTCGGCCATAAAAAGTTTAAAACTGCTGGGAATTGATAAGCAAGTAACCATAATTGGTATTGCCAAACGATTGGAGGAGATCTATTACCCGAACGATCCTTATCCTTTGTACCTGGACAAGAAATCAGAATCGCTAAAGATCATTCAGCAGTTGCGTGACGAAGCGCACCGTTTTGGAATTACTTTCCACAGAAGTAAACGCGACAAAGCCACTTTAGGAACTGAGTTGCAAAACATTCCAGGTGTGGGCCGAACTTCGGCGGATAAATTACTGCGGTATTTTAAATCAGTTAAAAAAATCCGCGAAGCTGATGAAAATCAGTTAAAAGAAGTGCTGAACCTAAAACAGGTGAAAGCCGTTCTGGAATATTTCGCTCCCGAAAGCGAAGCGTAAAACCGTTCCCTCAATAATACCTACCGTTCACCCTTTTTTTAATTGGGATATTCAATTATTTGTGGATATTGAAAAAATATTGCGAACTCCAATTTGGAAAACGTATGGGTAATATGGTAATTACCAGAAATAGCCGCAACCATGTTGCGGAATAATTGACCTTAAAAACTTATTCATGACTGTAATGTTCCTTTTATTTTTAATTTTCTCAATAATGTTAAAACTATTCCCACCTAGTAAACCGAATTACTTTTATGGATATCAGGGATGGAATGCAAAATCTAGCATAGTGAAGTGGAAAGCCGCAAATAAATCTGTATCCAGTATCGGAATTATTTGTTTTTCATTATTAACAATTTTATCTTTCGGATTTGACTACCTAGAAATTGATGCAAAGCCTTTTCTTTTTATACCTGCAATAGCTGCATTTTTTCTAATTTTTTACTTAACTGAAAGAAAATTAAAACGAGTTAGAACTATATAAAGCTACTTCTGGTAAAAACGGCTCACTCAATTGCTGGGTTTCTGGAAAATTTTCGTTTCACAGGAAAGTAATCTTAGCAGAAAACACTGTACTCCTATCGCCTCATCTGACGTGAGAGCCGCAAAAACGTTATGAGCTATATTCTGAAAATCATTACAATTAAGAAACTATGAATGAATTAGATTGTGTGAAAGCAACAATCAAAACTGGAGATGAAAGGCTAACATTTAAAAATAAATCATTAGAATTTTCGCTGCTTAATTTTTGGCGTTGGAGTGTTTCAGATATTTTAAGCAACGCGACGCGAGGAATTTTTGCAGAGTTTATTGTCGCAACTGCAGCGAAAATAGATTTGAATAAAGTTCGTGATGAATGGGGCGCTTTTGATTTAATAACTTCGGAAGGAATTAAAATTGAAGTAAAATCCTCAGCTTATCTTCAAACTTGGTTTCAAAAGACACTATCTAAAATATCATTTAGTACAAAACCAGCGTTTGTTTTGGATATAGTTACAAACAAGCAATCTGAATTTAAAATTCGTAGCGCAGATGTTTATGTGTTTTGTTTACTTCATCATGAAAATAAACAAACTGTTCAGCCTTTAAATTTAGATCATTGGGAATTCTATGTTTTGGCAACTGCAGAACTTAATAATTACACGAGAAGTCAACATTCTATTACTATAAATTCTTTGAAAAGATTGACGAATGTAATTGACTATGAAACTCTGAATGATGAAATTAAAAAGAAACACAATCTTAATATTTTAATACAGCCCTAATCGTCCTCTTATTATCGTCCGCGTTTGTAACGCGGATGCACGAGAAAAGCGATTCTATCGCAAATAAAATTATATGAAATATATGAGAGCCAGGAATGCTAAATAGTAAACAGATCTTTTATTCGAGCATTAAAAATGCTTTCTCACACATCCCGTTAGAAACGAGGACGATTAAAGATTCAATCACAATCTAAATCAATTTCATTTAAAACGCTCTTTGCGGGGATATTAAAAATTTCCATTACTTTAAATAAATTTAGGTTCAAATCCTCCTACATGAAAAAGTTCCTTCTCATCCTTACCTTTTTACTTATAAACAATTCTTCTTTCAGTCAGCTGAAACCTTATGTAATTTATAATTCCAAAGGCGTAGAAGTTTCGTACGAGAAAATGGTAAAAGTTCTGGCAAAGAAGAATATTGTGTTGTTTGGAGAGCTGCATAATAATCCAATTTCGCATTGGCTGCAATTTGAAGTTACATCAGATCTGAGTGCTTCCAAAAAACTTATTCTGGGAGCAGAAATGTTTGAGGCGGACAATCAGAAACCCTTAAGTGATTATTTGGAGGGAACTATTACCGCAAAAGCTCTTGATACGTTGAGCCGACTCTGGCCTAATTATAAAACCGATTATGCGCCATTGGTTAATTTCGCTAAAGAACATCACTTAACATTTGCCGCTACAAATGTCCCGAGGAGATTTGCCAGTTTGGTTTTCAAAAATGGATTTACGGGTTTGGATTCACTCTCGGAAACAGAAAAAACCTGGATCGCACCATTGCCAATTCCTTACGACAGCGAACTGCCAACTTACAAAAATATTTTGACCATGATGGGCGAGCATGGAAGTCCGAAGCTGGTTATGGCGCAGGCCCTAAAAGATGCAACCATGGCATACTTTATTTTGAAGAACTATCAGAAAGATCATTTATTTATTCATTTTAATGGAGCCTACCATTCTGATTATCATGAAGGAATTTTATGGTATCTGAAAAAAGGAACTGGCAATTATAGGTACGCTACAATTTCTACAGTATCTCAGGACAACGTACATAAACTGGAAGCAGAAAATTTAAATAAAGCTGATTTTATTATTTGTGTAGATAGTAATATGACGACTACTTATTAATTTAAACGGTTTTTCTATTTACAAATCAGAATCAAAACATTTCAGAATGGAAGCAAAAGACAGTCACATAAATTACATTGAATTTAAAGCGAAAGACCTTGATAAAATAAAGGACTTCTATTCAACTACTTTCGGCTGGACATTTACAGATTACGGACCAGATTATACGGCTTTCGCAGAAAGCGGACTAGAAGGAGGTTTTGAAAAAACGGATACGGAGATTGTTAACGGCGCCTTAGTTGTTTTGTACCATCAGGATCTGGAAAGTATAAAAACTAAAGTTATTGATGCTGGAGGTATAATCAGCAAAGATATTTTTTCTTTTCCGGGAGGTCACAGGTTTCATTTTACAGATCCCTCAGGCAATGAATTAGCCGTTTGGTCAGAAAAATAATAAAATAATTAAAGAAGATTTTAATCATCCAAAAAAATATGAAACGTATTGACAGAAAATCATTGATTCTTCTGGTTGCAGGAGCAATAGTAATGAGCTTATCATTAATTGTCAAACACTACATCCCGGTAACGGATACAACAGATGGCCTTATTAAAGGTATTGGTTTGGGACTTATAGTTTTGAGTTTGATCTTTATTTCTATGAAAAAGAAAAGAGAACTGCAGGGGAAGCGGTAAGATTAGTTGCTCCGCTTCTGCGAATCGTTTTTTATTTGGTTCTCTACTAAATATGAGGAAAATGACGAGAGGTAGATATTTACAAGTACAACCTAAAGTACATTTATTTGTACATTTGATAAAACTCAATTTATGAAAGCTGTAACAATTTCAACACTAAGAAAAGGAATGAAAGAATACTTTGATTATGTTTCCAAATCAATGGAAGTAATAATAGTTCCTCGAAATAATGAAAATGATGCTGTTGTAATAATGTCAATTCAGGAATACAATTCTCTTAAAGAAACGGAGCATCTTCTTTCTACCAATAGTAATCAGAGCAGATTGCAGGAATCTGTAGATCAAATGACCCAGGGAAAAATTGTTTCTTATAATCCCGATTGATCAGCTTTATGAATATTGAATTTACAAGCCATGGTTGGGAAGATTTCAACTATTGGTTAGACCACGATGCAGACACAATTATAAAAATAAAAGACTTAATAAAGTCCATTCAACAAGAGCCATTTAAAGGAATTGGAAAACCTGAACCCCTAAGATTTGGATTAAAGGGTTTTTGGTCAAGAAGAATTACTGGTGAACATCGATTGGTTTACAGTATAAACGGAACGAAAGGCATTGATCAGAAATGTACTATTATACAATGCAGATTTCACTACGATAATAAGTAGTTTAAAAATAACACCTTGGCTGATCTGATTTTGATTCTCCGAAGTAAATCCCGATTGATATTTCGTGCGAACCGTAATTATAGTTGCGAAGTTTATTTAGTGAGTAATCGAAAGAATAATCGATACGCAATTTTTCAGAAGCAAATATTTCGGCAATAACACCTACGGCGCTGCTTTTTCGAAGGTCTTTTTGCAAATAATCCTTGTTATATAACTTGACAGAGGTGCGGTAGAAACCACCCAGCCAAAACCGCTCATTAAATAACATAAAAGCATTTAGATCTATACTTGTCGGGCCGGCACGGTCTTCCTTGATCAGGAATGAAGGTTTAAATTTCATCAGCGGATTTACTTCTAACAAAGCTCCGGCAGTTAAATAATAATGCGGTTTTGGTATCGGCGTAAGCACCGTGACATCATTTTCTTTTTTCATGTAATGAGCCAGAAGATTATCTACCGAAAAGCCAGCAAAATAATTCCGGTCGGAAAAGTAAACTCCTGCCCTTGCATCCGGAATGATGATAGTTTGGTTGCTTTGCGGAATATAGGCATCGGTTGGATCTATGGAGTGAAGTTTATTTCCGTCTAATCCTAATTGCATTGCTCCGGCGCCTAGTCCAAATGCCAGCCTGGAAGATTCTATTCTGCCCACCTGTAAGCGGTAGGCATAATTTGCATAAACAGATAAATTACTTTGCGCTCCCAACTGATCATGTGCTATTAATAAACCGATGCCCACATTACGGGTATAATCTGTAATTCCATCAATGGCAACCGACGCTGTTTGCGGTGCTCCTTCAACACCGGTCCACTGCGAACGATATGAACTTTGTAAAAATACCTGCTCTTTATATCCGGCATAAGCCGGGTTTATATAAATACCATTAAAAATATACTGACTAAACTGGGCATCCTGTTGCGCAGAGGCAACAAAAACACTGAATAGAATGCATATTGTTAAAAAATATTTTTTCAGCATAACTAATTTAATTTGCTGACAAGGGTTTGAAAAGGCTTCATTAGTATTGGCAGGAATTTCACTAATAATCATATTTTCATCCCTCCTTTTATCTTAATAATGTGATATAACCTTTGTAAACCTGCCATTTGCCTGAGTTTCCTTTTACCTTCAAAACATAATAGTATGTTCCTTCATTTAAACCTTCACCTGTCCACTGGTTCAGGTAACCTTGTTTTTCATAAACATGACTTCCCCATCTGTTCATAATCACCAGTTCGTTATCCGGGAATAATTCAATTCCTGGCATTTCCAGATAATCATTCTTACCATCTCCGTTTGGCGAGAATACATTTGGAATCTGAATGCTGATGATCTCCTTCACATCGGTCGATATGTTATTCGACAGATCAGAATCTGTATCAGAAGAAGTTACTCTAGCCGTATTGATAATTGCGCCATCAGATAAAGCTTTAACTCTGATTCTCAACTCAAGAATTTCATCGCCTTCCAATTTATCAATCGTCCATGTTAATGTATGTTTAGATGGATCGTACACGGCATTTCCGGCGTGTGGTTTTATATCTTCTATATATTGGATTTCTGCAGGCAATTCATCCGTAAATAAAATATTAGTTGCAAAGTCAGAGCTCTTGTTAGAAACTGTAAATAAGTACTCATATTCGCCATCTTTTGCTACAGGCTTCGTTTCGGAGGTTTTTACTACCGCGATATCAACTACAGAATATCTGACAATAACCAGCTCGGCCGGCACATAAATGATTTCATAATTATCAGATTGCCAACCTCCGGGGATGATCTCGTATTTACCCACATCTACCGCTCCCTGCGAACTTCCGAGATAGACCAGGTTTCCTTTTAACCCTGACTCGTCGTCGCCGGGAATAAATCCGATGATGGTTCTGCCCCTGCTTCCCAGGTAAGGGCGATCATCATATTCTTTATAATCGCCTAGAGCGGTAACAATTAATACTTTTTTCTTAATCAGCAACGGCTGCGAAACAGCAATTCCCGGACATTGATGTGCTTCCGCGAAATCGGCAGTGATAATTACTTCACCTGCATTTAATATCTGAACTTCATTTCCATTGATGATGCGGGCAATTCGCGTATCATTAATAGTATATTTTATTGCTGTACCATCGCTGGCGGTTGCTTCCAGTTTAAAACCCGGATCGCCATAGGTTTTATCCGACAAGGGATTAAATGTAATTACGGGAGTTGGAATAACCACCACCTCAACCGGATCGGACATTTCTGACGAACAGCCTTCAGCATTAAAAGCAACGACGGTATAAATTCCATCATTGCCCGTTACATACGCATCTGTTGTTGCTCCCTGAATTAATTCTCCGTTCCGATACCATTGATAGCCTGAAGCTCCGGGCACTGGTGCCCGGAGCGTTGCGGTTTCTCCTTCACAAATTTTTACTATTGGGTGCGCTTCCATACCGTTCTTAGTAATACCAGGTTTTGGAAAAACCGATATTATAAGAATGAGCATACAAACTATGGCGCACCTGTTCTTCATTCGTCTATTTAAATAATGTCGGAGCTGCTCCGGCATTAAAAGATTTATTAATTGATTGTGATTGTTGGTTTTCCTGGCTTAGGAGTTACCGTAACAACAGCTTCTGTATTGTTCTGTGTAACCACCGCATTGTAAGGGCAAGCTGTTTTAACATCGTATGTTACTTCAACCATGTATTTAAAACTTCCAACTACAGTTTCTGCCACTGTATAATTTGGAGAAATTCCGGATTGAAGAGCCGCACCAATTTTAGTTCCTGCAAGATCTGTTTTATACCAGGTATAAATGATCTTAAAATCTGGCAAAGTAGGATTGGTTAAACCTGATACCGAATTTTGTACTCCAGAAAAAGCTGAAGTTGCTGTAAAAACAATTGGATTTGTTGCAGGAGTGGTTCCCGGAACATTATCAGTACAATATTTTAAAACATCCGAGTTAGGAACTGTTGCCAATACTGTAAGTGGAGGTAAAACATATACTGTAAAGTCTTCGAATGCATCTGCCTTACAGGTTTGACTATTTCCGTAATCTTCTACCCCATATACGCGGTACGTGTGGTAACCGGGTGTTGCGTTTGCAATGGCCAAACTTTGCGATGTTGAACCAGCAATAGCATCGGCACCACCTGCAGAATTTACTGCATACCATTCGTATGTTGCAAAAGCATTACCATTAATATCAGTTAAACTCGCCGTAAGCGTAAAGTTATTTGTTGGACAAAATATAGCTTTTGTCTTATCAAATGCCGGAACCGTAGCAGTTGCCGGACCTACGTTTAATTGAGTTTGATCTGTGGAAGTTATTTGCTGTGCGGATGATTGAAAAGCAATCAGCATGATGCTGCAAACGAAAAACAGTTTTAGGAAAGTAAAGGATCTTTTCATATTGTATCTATTTATTTGGTTTAATTAATTTTTACCGTGGGCGAACCCGGTTTAGGATGAATAATGAGTTTTATTTTTTCTGTTGCTGATAAACAGGAATTCACTTTGTATTCTACAGTGACCTGATAATCTCCTGCGGTATTAACCATGAATGGAGCGGAAACTAGATTTCCAGATGGATCTAAAATTTCATATTTATAAGTGGTGGGATCGTAATTGGTAATTCCGGAAGTTATATCAACAGATGTACCTTCGCAGATTTCTATTGACTGATCGACCATTAACACAACCGGATCTAATTTGTGAATTTGAAAATTCTTGGTGCAATCGGTAAAATCTGACTTCAGGATAAACTCATAATTGCCTGTATTTATCAATCCGTTAACAACTCCAGTAGTCTGATCTATTGTTGAAGGTGAAGGGTTTCCAGGTTGTTCAACCCAGGTATATCCTTTTTCAGCTACAGGCAATGAATAATAATCCGTTCTGTTGCATATTTTATCGGCATTTATAGTCGGGTCATTAATTTTAAACCTGAATATTGTCATGTAGTCTGTACAGTCTATACTATTTTTAAGGTAAAATTTATATTCGCCGTTTATGGTCATTCCGCTAACCTGACCAGCTTGACTGATAGTTGCCAATGCCGGATTTGCTGGATCGGGATACCAAGTTTCATTGGCGTTAGCCGGATTTAGTTTGTATGAATTTATTCCAGTGCAATCTGAAACATCGGGACCTGCATCCGGATATTGAATTGCTCCTACTTTAATTACTTTGGTTGCCGCAATATTACAGGTAGTTCCATCTAAATTAGTAGCTTCTGTCGCAACTTTTAAACGGTACTTATATCCGTTCATATTAAAGCTTATCGGAATATCACCATAGGTTGCATCATAAACATAAGATCCGTCTGCCTGCAACTCCGGGCTTCCGGTCTGAGGACTTGAGGATAAGTTTTGCCATCCTATTCCATCTCCCTTATCAACTTCGAAAATATAAGATGAGTAAGTGTTAATAGATGATTTTACCTTCGCACTTAAAGGTAGAATTCCGGGTTCGCAGAATTTGGGGTTTAGGTCGTTATCAGGATAAGTAATTTCCGGTCCGCATATGGCCATGGAAATATCATCCAGACCCAGATCATTTCCACTTGCAACAAATGTGGCGTTATCAATTTGCAGGTCTACTGAGGTATTGGGCCCTGAATACCAGAGCCCGCCTACTTTTACCCACTGCGGAGCAAAACCTGTGGACGCATCGGAATATTTAATGGAACCGGATGTAGAAACCAGTTGATTGTTGATATAAAAACTGATATTAGGTTCTGAACCCGGAATTGCCGAACCACTGCTGCCCGGTAACACATTGATAACATAGGCTGAAAATTCATATAAAGTATTCGGGCAAACCGGCTGACTTTTAGAGCTATAAAAGGTTTTACCATATGTGCCTACTTTAGGAGATCCGTTCACTACCATGAAATAGCCACCATCGCCGCTGTGATCAGAACCAACCCAATCTCCCTTGATACAATTTTTGGCAGCCATGGTACCAATCGTTTTTAAAAAAGAGTAAGTTCCTTCCGGACCTAATCCGCCAGATCCCGAAACATATTTATAATTCGTCAGTTCGGGATGAGCTTGTCCAACATTCTGGGGAGGATTAACAGAAGCTGTCAAGCCATTATTAACACAATTAGAACCAGCCGTAGGAACAATAAACGGAGAACTGAAAGTACCTCTATTTCCCAAAATATTGTCACCCAATACTCCTCCGGTACAAACCAGAGCTGAAGCATTATTTACAATTGGAATCGTAAATGTAGCCGGCGATAAGTCCTCTAATAGATCAACGTCAATAGCCGTGTAAGTAAATAAGGCATTCCCAGTAAAAGTACTTACAACTTCAAATTGTAATTGCTTCGCTTGGGCAAGAGTTATAATCTGATTTTTAGCGACAAGTACATTGTTCAAATAAAGTTTGCCAGATAAAACTGAAGGAAGACTTAATATTTTGAATGAATTAATGTTACCATCGGTATCTCGTCCAATAAGAGGTAGAATTTGTGTGCGTGAAGCAATATTCTGAACAGGAAAATTTTTAACATCAATAGCTTCAGGCGCTACAGCAAAAGAGTTTGATAGTGTTAGGCTTGAGAAGATTTTTTCTGTTTCATTTTTATAAGAATTAATTGCAGCACAAAACCCGTGGACAGGTAAAATCACTAAAATAAAAAATCCTAACAGGTAATTTAATCTCATAAAAAGCTTCCCACAGCTAATATCTTATGGTTTAAAAAAAATTATTGGAGAGCAGGTAGAGTGTTTTTTACTTAAATTTTTCTCTTTAAAGTAAATAACTTACGGGTTTTACGACTTTTAGTTCAGTTAAGTTTCAGGAATAAATGCATTTCCCAAAATTAATTGACATAAAAAAAGGCCCTCCTTTATGGAAGACCTTTTAGATTAATTTCTAATATTAAATTTTAGTAAGACCACAGATCATGTTCCCGATCCATTAGTTCTTTTTTTACTCTTTCAGATTCATATAATTTATCAATTCCCTGAGAGTAATCTTTAATTCTCAAATCTTCAGGATTTGATTCTTTTACAATATAACTTGCAAAAAGTCTCTTCATAAACACGTCATCATAACTTAAGCCTGTGGCATCATTACGGCGGTTAACAACTTCTTTGGTTACTAATAACTGTCGGGCTTCAGGAAAATAAATCCAGAATGCCGGCTGATCATCAAATGACTGACCTGCGGCTTTAATTTTAATCATTGGTGCAATACCAATAATACGGGGTTCAAAAACTGATCTTTGCTTGTCAAAAATCCAGTCTTCTTTAATTCTGAATTTAACAATACTATCCGGATTAAATTCTCCAGGCTTTACTTCTGTGCCTGTCTGGTTTCCTTCATTATCAAAAATAGGAACCAACACACTATCGGCAAACTTAGCCATTGCCTCTTCAGGCTTCAATATCGTAGAGAACTCATCTCCATTCACGTCATCTTTTGTAGATGTAGCATCATAAGCAGTTAATTCACCGGCCATAACAGCCTCTGTCAGCATATCGATCAAACGTCCTTTAGGCGATGCAAAGATCTGATTCATCTTATCTCTAAGATCAATTTCTCTCCAAACGCGTTTACTGAACATTACATCAGACTCACGCAAATTTGCATAAGGTGTAACCTTTGCGCTTAAAATGTTTGTCTTTTTATAATAACCATCAACCGGCCTGTCTGCAGGAGTTGGTTTGGTACTATTATTTAAATTAGGAGTCTGGGCAAACGCAACTGCGTTTACAAATAATAAAACCAGAGTTAACAAATTTCTTTTCATCTTCGAATTAATTTGCTGTTAATACAATTCCGTCTAACTGTCTTTGTGTTCCATCCGGACCTACAGCTACAATATTATCAAATATAACTCTTGTACCAGGAGAAACCCCGGCCATTGCAGCTCTCATTTGTGAACTTAACGTATTTCCAGTTGTTTGCAACATGACAACGTCAGCACGTGGCTTAGCAATTACCAGATTAAAACGTGTTACATTAAATTTCGCATCAAAATCAAAGTTTTCCAATATCGCGAAAACGGCATTTTGAGACTTTATAATTACTGAGCTTAAGTTTCCACCTGTTTTTCCAGCAAATTTTGCTTTTGGATCCGGTATACGTTTTACTCTAAAATCACTGGTACCAATATTTTGAAGTTTTCCATTAATTTCTGCAGAAACGTTCACTTTTGCTACACCTGCAGAACTTACTCTTACAGTATATTTTCCATTAGCACCTGATATACTTCCTCCGCTCATACTTACACGCAGATTTTCTTTTGGAATACCTGGGGCAGATACAGAAACCGGATTTGGAACACCAATATAAAACACATTCATTTTATCCGGAGACACAACCGCTGAAGGTCGTGAAACCTGGTATTTTTGTTCAGCTGTTTTGTACTCTTTAAAAGTACCATCTGTTTGTCTTACTCTTACGGTTCCAACCCATGAGAAAACACCTTCACTAGATGTATTAACCGAATATACTCCCTTACCATCTCTAACCTGTAACGTAGAACCTCCTACAGTAATTGCAGGGTTAGCTCTGGAATCATAAGCAGTTAAAAATACTTCTGCCGTGTATGGTTGTCCGGCAATAACATATGATGTTGGTGCAACCGCAACTGCTGCGAATTTATCCAAATTCACAATCGCCTGATCCATTTTACCGAAGATCTTTTTAACAACATCCGATTCAGCATTTTTAGCATCAGCCTGAATTTTTGTTAGAATTGTCATGGCAGCTGTTAATGGTGTTCCTTCACCAAAATTAACCTCTTCCCATAATCTTTTGCCTTCTACTGCTTTCGCAGGATCTTTAGCTTCTAATGAAAATGTTAAGCTTGAGCGATCTTTAGGATCAATCAAAGCAATCAGTTTTTCACGAGTCTGATTTATTTTATTTTTTAATTTTTCACCTTCCTTTTTGTTGATCATTATTCCGGTGGCAATATCCAGATTAGAACGTTCAACTAAATCTCCTGTTTCTTTATCGTAACCATTCCCTTCTGAAATAAAACGTTGCTTTAATTTCTCAACGTAATTAGTTAAATCATTTGCAATTGCCCGGGCTTTAACGGCATCATCATAAATTGGTTTTGCACGTAAAGGCTCTTCTTTAAGTTTTGTTTGTTCAAATGCAGTAAACAATTGATTAACGCTGTTATTTACATTTGATTTTGATGTGGATAAACTATCATTTAAATTCTTGAATGCATTTAGTATAGTATCCGACACATTTAACGCAAGCATAGCTAACAATACCAAATACATGATATTGATCATCTTCTGCCTGGTTGATTCTTTACCTCCGGCCATTTCTTATTTCCAGTTTTAGAGTGAAATTAATAATTAAGATTAAACTCTTGGCTGATTCATAGCTGAAAGCATATTACCATAGATTGCATTTAAGGATGAAAGGTTTTTGGCTAATCTGCCCACTTCTTCTTTAAACATTTTCGAATCTTCCATAGACTCGCTAAAGTTTTGCATAGTAACAGAAAGATTCTGGTAGAACTTATTCATTGATTTTAAATGTGCGCTAGAATCTTGTAATTCTAACTCATAAACTGCATTTAATGCGGATAAATTCTTAGCAAGGCCGTTTACTTGTTCGTGATATGCTTTAGAATCTATATTCGTATCTGCCATCTCTGAAAGAGAACCTGTTGCTTTATCAAATGCTAAACCTAAATCATCAAACTTTTTTGATGCGGTTTTAATTTTACCGGTAAAATCTGAAGTAGCTGTAGAAGCATCAGCAACGTTTGATATTGTAGAAACCTTATCTCCAAAAGTTCTCAATCCTGTTCCTAAACTTTCAATTAACTCCGGACCAATTTTAGCGTCAGCCATCATTTTATCTAAAGCGGCAGTTGACGAAGGAACTGCTAAAGGAGCTCTTGCTGATGATGAAGTTGGTAAATCGCCATCAAAATCATCTGCTAATTCAGGATAAACCCTGGACCATGGATGATCTTTCGCTGGTGGAAAAAATCCGGTAATAAAGAATAAAAATGCCTCTACACCCAATCCGACTCCAATCATATAATTTCCATATACACCACCAAGGTGAAGGATTTTAAATAATGCACCCACAATTACCACACTAGCACCCCATGAAATAGCGGTGTGTAATAAATCTACCTTTTTCTTACCAGCCATATTAATTTATAATTTTTTTAAAATATTTTTAAAGTCTTGAAATTTGTCGAATTTATTAGAAAGACTAGTTTCGTTTGTCTTTAATATCACGACCCTGGTATTTAGAAATACAACGGAAACCGATATAAGATTTTGCAGTATCCTGATATTCAAACGTATTTGCAGAATTCTGAAGGAAGAAACCAATATCTTTCCATGAACCACCACGAACAACCTTACGTTTCAAAACTTCAGGATCACTAGCCTTTGCTTCGTAGTTAAAAGTCGGGTTCATATCGTGCGTAAATGTTGACGCTGATTCATCATACGCAGAACTGGTCCATTCGGATACGTTTCCTGCCATATTATATAAACCAAAATCATTTGGATAGTACGATTTCACATTAACAGTAAAGGCGCCGCCATCATCAATATAGTTACCACGACCAGGTTTAAAGTTTGCCATTAAACATCCTTTAGCATTACGGATGTACGGACCACCCCATGGATAACTGGTACCCACTCTTCCTCCACGGGCAGCATATTCAAATTCTGCTTCGGTTGGTAAGTCATAAGGTGCACGTGTTGGAATGCCACGGCTTTCCTTGTATGATTCATTAAAACGAGTTCTCCAAATAGTAAAAGCACGGGCCTGTCTCCAGGTTACTCCCACAACTGGATAGTTTGCAAATGCTGGATGCGAAAAATATCCCTGAACCATTGGTTCATTTTGCGCATATGCAAAATCTGATAGCCATGTTAATGTATCCGGATATATTGCAACTGTATCTCTTAAAATAAAATCTGAACGTCTTTTTGATTTATCATTACGAAAGTTAGATGCTTCACGTAATTTCATAATGGCAAAATTGTATTTCAATAAACGAACATCAAGTTCGTTGCGGTCGAAAACACGGTCTTCTCCCTGATAATACATTGCCTGCAATTTAGCAGCATTAGGATTACTGCCTTTTTTACCACTCCAGATAGCTGAACCGTTTCCAACTTTTTTCCAGTCGATGTACTTTTTACCACTGGCGTTTGGATCTGCTTTTCCTTTTGGTTTTAGAAAAAACTTATCATCCTGAAGATAATTTGTTATAGCTATAGAATCACGAACCCAATTCACAAACTGACGGTACTCACTATTAGTGATCTCCGTTTCGTCCATATAAAAGGCTTGAATAGTAACCTGCTTATTTTGTGAAATTTGTGCAAAAGTAATATCCTGATCTGTCTGACCCATGATAAAAGTTCCGGCAGGAACATACACCATTCCGTAGGGAACTTCGTTATTGTGGAACTTTTTGGTAGAGACACCAACTAGTTCCCCATTAGCACCTCCTTTACCGCAGCTACTTGCCAATGAGGCAATTGCTGCAAGAGCGATAAAGTAAATTTTTCTCATTTGATTGCTTTCGGTTTGTATACCTTTTTCAAAATTATACCGAATATAAATAAAAAACGCATTAACTATACAAAATCTTACTTTCAAGGTTTATCAGAGCCTTTTCTCTAAACAATCAATTAAATATCAACATTTTAATAATGCTTTATTTAACGTTAAATGTTGGCAAGTATTCTTTTAAACTTAAAATTAGTTTGCTTACGTATTCTGTCGGATAAATGTTTCCGCTAAAATAGAAAAATCTAACTAAGATGTATCTGGGAATGAATTAAAGTGTATAATCAGTTAAATAATTAACTAATTATTTATTTACATTTTTTATATACTGTTCAATTGCCATGGTCATACTTGGCGCCTCGGGCGTGGGACCGGGAATATCAAGTATAAGATCATGCTCTATAACTGCCTTATGTGTACTCGCTCCAAATGCCGCAACCCTTGTAGAATCCTGCACGAAATCCGGAAAGTTAATGAACAGAGAATGAATACTTGAAGGGCTGAAAAAAGCTAAAACATCGTAATAAACTTCTTTCAGATCAGACAAATCACTACATACAGTTTTAAATAAAACCGCAGGCGTAAAATCATATCCGTTATCCTGCAAAAATTTCATAGTTTCTTCTGCCGCTACATCCGAGCATGGATAAAGGAATTTTTCTGTTGCATGCTTTTTAAGCACTTCATCCAAATCTGATGCGGTTTGCTTACCGAAAAATATTTTACGTTTGCGGTACTGAATATATTTTTGAAGATATAATGCGATCGTTTCAGAAATACAGAAGTATTTCATCTCGGAAGGAACATCAAATCTCATTTCTTCGCAAATACGAAAGAAGTTATCAACAGCATTCCTGCTTGTAAAAATGATTGCCGTAATCTCCGCAAGGTCTATTTTTTCTTTCCTAAAATCCTTAGCAGGAACTCCTTCCACGTGTATAAATGAACGAAAATCTATTTTTAAATTATATCTTTTTGCCAAATCAAAATACGGTGATTTATCATTTTCAGGCTGTGGAAGGGTAACTAAAATGCTTTTAACTTTTTTGTTTCTCGCTTCAGATGTTTCTTGCATGTTGTTTCGGACGTTAAAATCTCAGTGCTTTAATTAGTATTAATAATGGGCATACTTCGAGGGCACAAATGTAAATAATTAAATATGTTTTCGAAAATCGATAGTTGCTTAGAATGTTTGCTCCTGCTCTGATAAACTGGAAAACTACAATTAGGCCAACAATAAAAATTGCCAGATAACTGTAAATACCGGCATACCTTGCCGGTGTTAAACTATATGCTAAAATTAATGGCAAAAATACTAATGCCGCATTGAAATAGCTCAGGTAAAGTATTGTAATATATTCCCTAACTATTTTTTGTATCCCAAAGAAAAATCCCATGATTCTTAAACCAATTATTTTCAGTGTAAAACCTCCAACTATTATTGCTGATAAAATTAAAAACCATTCAAATCCGCTGAAAGAATAGGTTAGCTGAAAATAATTTCCCGATAGGTACAAAAACATCCCTATTGTTAAGCCAAATAATAAGTATAAGAACAAGAAAGGCCATGAATTAAAGAGCATATCTTCCTTATTGATTTGACTTAAAATGCGGTTGCTGTAAAAGGATTCTATAATTGAATTCAATTCTTTGGAAAACGCATTTTTCAGGATGGCAAAAAAAAGAAAGAGAATTAAAATGGTAAAAACCACCCACCTTGCTCCTGTCTGACGGGGCTTCCCAATATTTATCTGACTTTTTTTCTTTGGAAATTTTTTAGCCCAGGCCTGAAAATCAAATCTATCTACTGTGTACAGATCAATTAAACTATCCAGAAATAAATTAGGACGATTTGGATCCGGAGCTTTGATCCAGATCATGGACAAAGAATCCTGCACTTGCTTTATGGAATCGGCACTATGCTGATTTTTAAGTAATGTTAGGGAATCTGGCTGAACTCTAATCACTCTTTTAGCTTTGACCGGGACTGGTTGAGGATTAACAGATCCTGTGTCAGACTGACCGAAAGCAACATTTTGAGTTAAAAAAGTTATCAACCACAACCATAAAATCCTTTTCACCATAATTGAACTGCCGCTCTAATCTGAGTTGTAATTTACAATTTCACAAAACTACAAGTTTAATGCACTGAAATACAACATTATTTAATGAACAATATATTTTAATTCAATTATCTGAATAATACAGGAAAAGTTTTAAATAATAAGATAATATCTGAGTGAAAATTCTGATTCCTGGCATATCGGTTATCCAATACCAATCTGCCTGGCTGATCTCCATATTTTTTCTTGCGCCTTTCAATTTGCCATAAACCGGTCATTCCGGCAGGAGCCATAAAGCGCAATACATACCTGTCTGTAGTCAATTTTTCTGCTTCAGAAATTGGTAAAGGCATATTTCCAACTACACTCATTTCTCCTCTAAAAACATTTAATAATTGAGGCAGATGACCTAAACGGGTTGCTCTTAAAATAGAACCAACAATTGATAATCTAATTTCCGGTACATAACCTTTATTAGAAGTTCCCTCAATCAATTTTTCTTTATACATGAATTTCTTCTCGCAGCAAGTTACATTCCCAGCATAAACCGGAAACTGACACACAGTATTATTTGAACGGCAATCATCACATTTTCCAATTTCCTGAGTAGAGTTAGAGACGTGACTGCTGTTTGAAGAATGAGAATTACCGATTCTGTTTTCACCAGTTAACTTCATGGTTCTAAAACTCAACAT
Source organism: Sphingobacteriales bacterium (assembly GCA_038204935.1). Taxonomy (GTDB): domain Bacteria; phylum Bacteroidota; class Bacteroidia; order Sphingobacteriales; family Sphingobacteriaceae; genus Daejeonella. Next base: position 29,974 of record JBBRCI010000029.1, read on the forward strand.
TTTAAAAATCCGGTAATTAGATCCAACTCTTAATGAATGAGAAAATACCGGTCCTTTAGTTTCTAATTTGATTAGAATGGCAATTAATAAAAACAAAGGCGAAAAAAGAATCAGGCAAAAACCTGAAAAAATAATATCAAATGCTCTTGTTTCATTTGGAACCCTGTATGGATTCTGAGTTAGATTTTTTCTAAACTTGGTTAACTCTTCCCAATAGTTAATTAAAAAATTAACACGTTTTTCAATTTGTTCAACTTTAAGAGGCAAGGTAAATGCTTCGGCCACACCTGCTCTTAATGCTAATTTTTTAACATTTGGATCTAGTTCTTGGCACATTAAAATGAAAGGTAATTTAGGGAAACCCATTTTATTCAGGTTGGCCAATAACTCATTTCCATACGTACCGCTAACTTCACTTTGTGAAATAAGCGCAACAATATTTAAATTTTGTTCTTCATAAGCTGCAACTAATTCACCCGCATTCTTAAAATTAATTAATTGCCTTTCTTCTAAATTGCATATCTCTAACAATGTATTAACGGCTTTATCGCAATTGATTAGAGCGATTATCTGATTACCAAACGTAATTTTAGGATTCATATTTACCACTGCAATTTTGCTTAACTATTAATTTCATTAAAAATAACTCTTACTCTTGCTTCCAGTTGAGAAGGGCTGAATGGTTTAGCCAGAAAATCTTCTGCACCGGCTTCAATGCAATAGGCTTTTACACCTTCACCATCTTCGCCAGAAAGAATTAAAACTGGAATATCTTTGAAAAACTCGCTTGCTTTTACCTGTTCCAAAAGGCCAAATCCATTTAATTGCGGAGTATTTAAATCAGAAATAATTAAGGCAGGAATATTTCCATCCTGTAAAAAAGAAAGTGCGGCCATCCCATTGCTGCAAATATTTATTTCATATGTATCACTTAATACAGATTTAATAATTTTCTGCATAAATGCATCATCCTCTATTATCAGAATCTTCTGACGAGTTGAATCGGTGAAACTCATAAAATTATAAAGTAAAATTTATTTATATAAAAGGATTTGAAAGGTTAAATATTTAATGAAATGTAAATTTCATCACCGAAATTTTCTAAAGCTAAAAATTAAACTTAAAGCAAAAAATTTTCGACAACGAATATTTAAATCAAATAATTAAAGGTTTTACGTTCAAACCAGTCTAAGGTTGCAGTTAAATGAATTAGTCTGCATGCTATTTGGGTATCTTTGAAAAAATTCAAAAATTAATGGCGGGAATTTATTTACACATTCCATTTTGCAAAAAAGCTTGTCACTATTGCGACTTTCATTTCAGCACTTCAACGTTGCATAAGGATGAGATGCTTGCAGCTTTAAAGCGGGAAATTTATATTCAAAAAGACTTTTTAGAGCAGCAAACTGTTGAAACTATCTATTTTGGCGGAGGCACTCCCTCAGTTTTATCTGCCGAGGATTTACATATATTAATCAATTCCATTTTTGAAAATTTTTCGGTTTCGCCTTCGGCTGAAATTACTATTGAAGCCAACCCTGATGATTTGAATCCGCAGAAAGTAAAGGAATTAAAGCAAACAAGCATCAATCGTTTTAGTATTGGTGTACAATCTTTTTTTGAGGAAGATTTAGTTTGGATGAATAGGGCACATACATCTACAGAAGCTGAATCTTCTGTTAAAAGAGTTCAGGATGCCGGATTCGAAAATATCACACTAGATCTGATTTATGGATTTCCCCTTTTAAACAATGGCAAATGGAAAGAAAATATTAATCATTTTATTGAATTAAAAGTCCCTCATCTTTCTGCTTACAGCATGACGGTTGAGCCTGCAACTGCACTGGCGTCATTTATTAAAAAAGGGAAGCAGCAACCTATGAATGAAACTCAAAGCGCCGAACAATTTTCTTACCTGATGGATCAAATGGCCAATGAAGGTTTTGAGCAATACGAAATTTCTAACTTCGCCCTACCGGGAATGATTGCTAAACATAATTCCAATTATTGGAAGGGTATTTCATATCTCGGAATCGGACCCTCGGCGCATTCTTTCAATGGCAAAAACCGCCAGTGGAATGTTGCCAATAATTCAAAATATATTGAATCTATTTCTGCTGATAAAATTCTTTCAGAAACAGAAATTCTAACACCCGCAAATAAAATTAATGAATATATTATGACTTCATTAAGAACAAGCTGGGGATTAAATAAAGATTATTTTCAGCAAAATTTTGGCAATGATTATTTAAATATTGTCAAAGAAAATCTATCACAAATTGATGATTCATGGTTTACTGACCAGGAAAACACAATTACCTTAACTCGTGAAGGCAAATTATTTGCAGATCATATAGCTTCCGAATTATTTATAGACACAGAAACTTTTTCTTAGTCTTCCATTCATTATTTCCGTTTATTTTCAAAAAAACTTTAAGATACTACTCCTTTATTATGAAAAATAAAATTATTTGGCTTACTGGAGCTTCCAGCGGAATTGGAGAGGCTTTAACTTATATATTGAATCAAAAAGGAGCTAAATTGATTATTTCTTCCCGTAATCGGGAAGCATTATACCAAGTTAAACAAAACTGTAAATCTAATCTTTTAGACGTACATGTTTTACCCATTGATTTAGAACAGTTAGAAACTTTACCAGAAAAAGTAGCCGACGCTTTAAAAATATTTGGAAGAATTGATTATGTGATTCATTGCGCAGGTGTAAGTCAGAGATCTTTAGCACTTGAAACTCAAATTGAGGTTTCACAAAAAATAATGAATATCAATTTCTGGGCTCCGGTAATAATTTCTAAAGAACTTTTACCAGCCATGATTTCGGCCGGAGGTGGATCAATTTCTATTGTCAGCAGTTTAGTTGGAAAATTTGGAACCAGCTTAAGATCAAGTTATGCAGCCTCAAAACACGCTTTACACGGCTATTTTGATTCTCTAAGAATTGAAACAGAGAATCAAAATATACATATATCTATTGTTTGTCCCGGCTTTATCAAAACAAATTTAACCCATAGCGCCCTTTTGGCGGATGGTTCTGCTCAGAATAAAATGGACGATGCGCAACAGAACGGCATGCTCCCAAACGAGTGCGCAGCTCAAATTGTAAAGGCAATTGAAGCCCGAAAACAAGAGGTTTATATTGGTGGAAACGAAAAATATGCAATTATTCTTAAAAGATTTTTCCCAACATATTTTTCAAAAATGATTCGAAAAGCTAAAGTTGTTTAGCTTAATTAACTGACTACAAATCAATAAATTAACACTGTTTACTAAAAATCCTTTTCTTAATAAATATTCGTAGGATACCAGGAAGTAATTTTCATAAAAATTAAGTTTTAATGTTTTGTGTGAAATCCGGCCGTAACATATTGCCGTAACTGACCACATAAAACAAACTAAATTCAAATGAAAAAAATAATTATTCTGGCACTTGCATTAGTAGCTTCTGCAGCCACAACACAAAGTTTCGCTCAAAAAACAAAAATGGTCGGCGGTGCTGCTATGTATCCAACAAAAGATATTGTAGACAATGCTGTTAATTCTAAAGACCATACAACCTTAGTAGCCGC
>JBBRCI010000030.1:0-31526 GCA_038204935.1 Sphingobacteriales bacterium
GTTCGTTTTGTAGAAATTGAAGATTATTATCCCATTATAAGTGAACTTAGTGAGGATGCTTCCGTTCCTAAATATGCATCGCAATTGGTTTATTTAACCAGCGCTAACTTCGCTTCAGAAATAGAATCAAAAGTGATGTATTCTATCCTGCAGAAGCAGCCCAAACGAGCGGATGTTTACTGGCTGGTTCACGTAGATGTAATGGACGAACCATTTACAAAAGAATATAAAGTTGATTTTCTGATTCCTAACAAGCTGATCCGGATTGATTTTAAATTAGGATTTAGGGTTGAACAACAAATAAATGTTCTTTTTAGATTAGTTGTTGAAGAATTGGTGCATAATGGCGAAGTGGATATCACCAGCAAATATGACTCGCTAAACAAATATAAAATTGTTGGAGATTTTAGATTTATTGTTTTGGAGAAAGTACTTTCCCGTTCCAATAGCCTGAGTTTTATTGAACGTTTTATTATGGATTATTACTTCATTCTTAAAAAGTTCAGTTTGTCTGAAGAGAAAGGATTTGGCCTTGATTCTAGTTTTGTAATTACTGAAAGGGTTCCTCTAATTGTTTCCATACCGGATGTTCCGGATATGAAGCGATTAAATTATAATAAAGAGGAACTAGTAAATTAACACTGGAAAAATAAACCACAAAAAAAAAGGTCACGCAATTGCGTGACCTTTTTTGATTTATAGAAATTTCCTACTTCAGTTCCTTATTTAATTTGCTTTTGCGATAGCCATAGCTGAAGTAGATAACAAGGCCAATTACAAGCCAGATGAGAAAACGTAGCCAATTTGTATAACCCAATTCTGTCATTAGATACAAACAGCTTAGAAGTCCAAGAACAGGTATTAGAGAAAGGTTTTTCTGGAATGAGATTACTGCCATAATTCCGGCGGCAACAATAAACAGGAAATATGGTAATTTGTCCTTGTAATTATGCCAGTCGCCGTTATAATCTAAAAGCGACAGGATCGGGTTCCAGAAAAATATTAATCCCGTAAGGAATAAAGCGGGAATAATAAATTTAGAGTTTACATAGGGAATTCTGAACCTGTTTTTGTTAGATTCATTTATTTCTTCTTTAGGGAGTAATAAAACTCCTCCGCAAACCAATACAAAAGCAAACAGGGTACCTATACTGGTTAAGTCGGTAACTTCTGTCAGATTCATAAATAAAGCCGGAATTGCCACAACAAAACCTGTAACAATAGTAGCAAAACCTGGAGTTTTATATTTAGGGTGAATTTTTGAGAATTTTTTAGGAAGCAGGCCATCTCTGCTCATGCTCATCCAAATACGCGGCTGGCCCATCTGGAAAATTAATAACACACTCGCGGTGGCAACAACGGCGCTTATAGAAATTACATAACTAATTCCATTTAATCCAACCCGTTTAAAAACGAATGCTAAAGGATCTTCTACCTGTAACTCTGAATAATTAACCATTCCGGTTAAAACGAGTGCTACAAGAATGTACAAAACGGTACAAATTATTAACGAATAAATCATTCCTTTCGGCAAATCCCGTCTTGGGTTTTCGCATTCCTCGGCAGTTGTAGAAATAGCATCAAATCCAATGTATGCAAAGAAAACACCAGAAACGCCTTTCATCATTCCACTAAATCCATTTGGTAAAAACGGATCCCAGTTCTCCGGATTCACATAGAAAAAGCCTATCGCAATAACTGCTATTACAACTAAAACCTTTAAAATTACCATGGCATTGGTTGCTCTTTTAGTTTCTTTAATGCCGATATAAACTAACCAGGTAATTAAAAAGACGATCATAAGGGCAGGAACATCGGCAATTAATTTAAAATTACCAGATCCGGGAGCTGTTGCCCATGCCTGTGCTGCATATGCTAAACGGTCCGATACTTCTGCTGCCGGACCGGATTGTGAGCTTAAAGCAGATATTTCATCATGCGCCCTTGCTGCGGTTAGGTAATCCATTGTTAAATATGCCGGAACATGAATGTTAAATCCTTCCAGTAAATTGGTAAAATATTCGCTCCATGAAATAGCTACCGCGATGTTTCCAATAGCATATTCCATCAGTAAATCCCAGCCAATTATCCAGGCAATTAATTCTCCAAAAGAAGCATAAGCATATGTGTAAGCACTTCCTGATACTGGAATGCGTGAGGCAAATTCGGCATAGCACAGTGCAGAAAACCCGCAGGTGATAGCTGTAATTACAAATAATATACTTACACCGGGACCGCCATTAAAAGAGGCATTTCCAATTGTTGAGAAAATGCCTGCTCCAATAATGGCGGCAATTCCCATCAGGGTAAGATCTTTAACTTTCAGAACACGGTTTAATCCATCAGATTCATTTTCCGCATCAGAAAATCCAGCCTTCCGATCTTTCATAATCAGTTCTATGGACTTTTTGCGGAAGAAGTTATTTGACATAGTTTAATTGCTTAGTAAAGGTTTTTTCTTCCAAACTTAAAAAATAATTAGTTTTGAACACACTTTCTGAAGAAATAATGCCCAAAAGCTTTCTGAACCTGCTCAAACAGCACCGAATATTTATTATTACCTATCTTTTTGTATTGATAATTGCCCTTTTGATTCAGTTAAACACAACTAAAGCTGAATTATTTTTGTGGTCAAATGCTCACTATAGCGCATTTTTAGATCATTTTTTTACTGCTATAACTTTCTTTGGAGATGGCCTGACTATGATTTTATTAGGCATCGGACTTTTATTCGTCAGGTATCGCTTTGGAATTTTAACGCTGTTGGCTTATGCCTATACATCTGCCGCAGCACAGATTTTAAAACGGATTTTTAATTTACCGAGACCTTCTAAATATTTTGAAGGAATTCATGAGATCAGAATAGTAGAAGGAAATTCTTTGCATCAATGGAATAGTTTTCCATCGGGACATAGTGTAAGCGCATTTTCTCTGGCAGTTGTTCTTAGTATTTTATTGCCTCATCGCCATAAGCATTGGATTATTTTGCCACTTGCCTTTTTAACAGCCTATTCGAGAGTTTACCTGGCGCAGCATTTTTTTCAGGATATAGTTGCCGGATCTGTATTGGGAGTTGTGTTAACCTTTCAGTTAACCTGGTGGCTTGAAAATACAAAATGGTATAATTCTCCCGCTTTAGACGGGAAAATTACCTTTAATCTAATTAAATAGTTTTCTTTTTCTTATTTCGCAAAACAAAAAATAGAAGTAAACCAAGCAGAACTATTCCACCGCCTACAACATAATATCGGTTGTTATTTGTAGTTGGTATTGATTCATCAGTAAACTGATCACTTCTGTGCAGGGTATCGTTTACAGAAATTGAATTAAAAAACTTGTTACATTCTTCGGCGGCATATTCTTTATGAATTTCCTGAAAAAGGAATTCGAAAGTATAGGTTGCATTATTTGCATGCAATAATCTGAATTTTCTCAACTGAGTTCCGCTTCCACTATCAATTTCTAGGGTGAAATCTTTTACTTTTAATTCTCCTAAAAGAGAATCTTTTTCGTTAGTGATTTTTCCGTCCTTGCTTGAATTTTTTACCCTATTAATATATTGATTATAGAAAGTGTTCAGGTGCTTATCTTTATCGATATCCGGAGTTACTTTTGAATTGTCATCCGCCTTAAAAATCAGAATAGTACCGAATGAGGTTTGCGCAGAAAAACTTTCTTCTCCGGTGCTTTCAGTTTTTTTAAATCCTTTGGGTAATTTGATGGATACCGCTGAATCAATTTCTACTTTCTCCCAGTTTTGTGCAAAACCCGATGTGCTAAAACCTGTTATCAGAAATGCCAGAATTAATTTTTTCATTAAATGCTATATTTTAGAATTATGAATTGTTCATCAGATACGCAAAATCCGAGCCTGAATAAATGTTAAATAAATTGCTCAGGTTATTGATATGAGAGGCATAATTTATTCTTCTAATTTTTGAAGTTCTTCTTTCACAAAATCAGCGAGCTCTTTCACATACGAAGCACTGAAATTAAATTCAATTCCGGCAGTTTCGTAAATCTCTTTTATGGTTTTGGTATAACCTAATTTAAGGGCCTCCAGATATTTTTTTAAAGCTTCTTCCGGATTTTCCTTGTAATTTTTCCATACGGCGATGGCGCCAAGTTGCGCAATTCCATATTCGATATAATAAAACGGAACTTCAAAAATATGCAGCTGTTTTTGCCATAAATTTTCTAAAGCATTTTCGTAGCCGGTCCAGTCAGCGAAATTGTTTCCAAAAGGCGTAAAAATCTTTTTCCAGGCTTCATCTCGCTCTTCCGAAGTTTGATCGGGATTGGTGTAAATCCAATGTTGAAACTGATCTACAACAGCAACCCAGGGTAAAGTTTTTAAAACATCTTTTAACTGATCTCTTTTCGCTCTTTTCAGATCTTCCGGATTATCAAAAAAAACATCCCATTTATCCATTGAAATTAATTCCATGCTCATAGAAGCCAGTTCGGCAACTTCTGAAGGACAATGTTTAAAATCATTCAACTCCAGATCTGCCGTGATAAAAGTATGTACAGCATGCCCACCCTCATGAACCATTGTGGTTAAGTCTCGGAATGTATTTGCCGAGTTCATGAATATAAAAGGTGCTCCGGTTTCTGCCAAAGGATAATTGTATCCTCCAGGCGCTTTTCCTTTGCGGGAATCAACATCAAAAAGGTTATTGCTTTTCATTATTTCCAGGCGTTCGCCGATGTATGGATGCAAACTGCTGAAACAGGAGATCGATTTATCGATCAGTTCTTGTCCGTTTTGAAATGGTTTTAAAGCAGATTTTCCGGAAATATCCACATCCATATCCCATGGTTTTAGCTCTGTTAAACCTAAAGCTTCCTGTCGTTTATGAGCCTGATCTTGGAGAATCGGAACTATCTCCAGCTCAATAGCTTCATGGAATTTATAACAGTCATGAGGCGAGTAATCAAAACGCCCCATTGCCTGGAACATATAATCACGGAAGTTTTCAAAACCGGCATTTAAAGCTACCTGATGACGAAGTTTTAATAAAACCTGGAATAGATCATTCAGCTTTTGTTTATCCTGTAATCTTCTTTGTGTAATTGCTTTCCAGGTATCTTCTCTTACATTCCTGTCGGTATCTTTTAAAAAAACCGATGCTTGTTCCAGAGTATATTCCTGTCCGTTTAAAGTGACAGACATTGCACCGGTAATTCCCTGGTATTTTTGCTGTTCGATCTGTATCTGCGTGAAAAGAGGAATGTTTTCTTCTCTGAAAAGTTCAAGAGCTTTTTTAATACTTCGTGTATAAACAAAATATTTATTCTTATCCAGTTGTTCAGAGTAAGAGCTTTCTACAAACTTTTTATTCAGATCATTACTAATAGGTGAAATCTTAGGCTCAATTTCTGTCGCGAAATATTGAAAATCGCTAAGTAGTTTTTCATCTGTTGTATTGCAGGTCATTTTAATATATCGCCATGCGAAATCTTCTTCAAGAGCGGCTTCAAGTTCACTTCGGTCTAACAACCATTTTTCAAGTTCAGATTTTGAGTTTATATCTCTGTTTTGTAATTCTTTAAAAAGAGGTTCCAGGTTCTCCCATTTGGTTTCAAGTTTTTCAGGAATAAATTTTCTTGGTTTTTTAGAAATGAGAAGATCTTTCATATAATAAAATTAGAAGGTTCAGTATTATTGAAACGTATAAATCAAATTTGATGATTTATGTTTTTAAAATTGGTTTCTTAAATAAATATCGAGGAAAAAGAAGGCAGCAAAAACTACTGATGCAATTCCGTTTGTTGTAAAAAATGCCCGGTCTACTTTACTCAGATCATCTGGCTTTACGAGCTGATGCTGATAAATTAACAGTATAATAAAGAATAAAACGCCAGCAATATAAAACCAGCTTAAAGGTGTAAATGCCAGTGGTAAGGCAATAAAAACAACCGATAAAACATGCAGTGCAGATGAAACCATCAGAGCTCGTTTTTTACCTAACCAGGCCGGAATAGAATTCAGTCCATTCTGGCGGTCAAATTCTTCATCCTGTAAAGCATAAATAATATCAAAACCACTAACCCAGCATAAAACTGCAAGCGAAAAGAAAATTGGTAACTGGGCAAATTCTCCGGTAACAACCAAATAGGCGCCAATAGGAGCTAAAGCCAAACCTAAACCTAAAATTAGGTGGCACAGGGGAGTGAATCTTTTGGTATAACTATAACCTAAAACTACAGCAAGCGCAACCGGAGAAAGATAAAAGCAAAGCGGATTTATAAATCGAGTGCTGATAATAAACAATAAGCAATTAATGATGGTAAAAGTTAGAGCACTATTCGCAGAAATCCTTCCGGCAGGAATGTCGCGAATTATAGTTCTGGGATTTTCAGCATCAATTTCTCTGTCGAGATACCGATTAAATGCCATGGCAGAATTCCGGGCAAAAATCATACATAGAACCATCAAAACTAATTTTATCCAGTTAAAAGGATTATCTGTTGTACTGATTGCCAGAAAAAAGCCGATAAAGGCAAATGGCATGGCAAATACGGTATGAGCAAAAAGTACCAGCGAAAAGTATTTTTTCATCAGATAGATTGAAATTAGATGTTGAAATTGATTTTCAGCGCCGCAAATTAATTTTAAAATTGAACGATATTGTTATCAGAATCTAATTTTATCGCTAACTAAACAATATCCAGTTTTTCAAATTTGCGGTTGATATCGTCAATAAAGGCTAAAAGTTCATCCCGTCCTTCGTTTGTTTCTGCAGAAGTGATAAACTGCGGCGGAACTTCTTCAAAAATTGGAATCAGAGCTTTTCTGAATTTCGCCATATTCTGATCTGATTTCACTCTGGATTGTTTATCTGCTTTGGTGAAAACCAATACAAATGGAATTCCATTTTCGCCAAGCCATGAACAAAATTCAATGTCAATTTTTTGCGGTGTTAACCGACTGTCAATCAACGTAAAAACACATTGAAGGTTTTCGCGATTACGCAAATAATAACGAATAAATTTTTCCCAGTCGTGGCGATTACTTTTGGAAGTTTTGGCGTATCCATAACCGGGTAAATCTACAAGCTGCCAATCTTCGTTAATTAAAAAGTGATTTATTAATTGTGTTTTTCCTGGTGTCTGCGAAGTTTTTGCCAATCCTTTTTTCTGAACCAACATATTGATCAGCGAAGATTTGCCAACATTTGATCGGCCAATAAAGGCATATTCCGGCAATACCGGCGGAGGTAATTTATCTGTACGGGTATTACTAACCTGGAACTCGGCGCTTTTAATAATCATTGGCACAAAGGTAGAAATTACTATTGAGTTGAAGACTTGAATTTTTTGAATGGCATTTTATTAGAAACATGTCGTGGCGAACTCCAACTGAACCTTGTTTTATTTTCTATTTATTAATTGAGCTTTAGCTCAACAAAACAAACACATCATTATCTTTGCGATTGTATGTCTAAACCAGTAACTCCATATAGTAACTCAGAAGCTTCTAAAAAAGATCAGGTTGCAACCATGTTCAACAATATTTCCGGAACTTATGATTTTCTGAATCATTTTATGTCATTAGGTATTGATGTAATCTGGCGCAAAAAAGCAATTAATGAATTGCTGGCAGATAAACCTAAATACATTTTAGATGTAGCAACCGGTACCGGCGATTTAGCTTTTGAAGCGATTAATAAACTCAAACCCGAAAAAGTTATTGGCGTAGATATTTCCAGTGGAATGCTGGAAGTTGCTCGTCAGAAGATTGAAAAAAGAGGATTATCTAAAGTTTTTGAAGTTCGCCTGGGCGATTCAGAAAAACTACTATTTGAAGATGATACTTTTGATGCGATAACGGTAGCTTATGGCGTACGTAATTTTGAAAATCTGGATAAGGGCCTATCTGATATGTTCCGGGTTTTAAAACACGGGGGAAAAATGGTTATCCTTGAATTTTCAAAACCCAAAGTTTTTCCTGTTAAACAGGGATATAATTTCTATTTTAAATACATTACTCCCACAATAGGAAAGCTTTTTTCGAAAGATTCAAGCGCCTATACGTACCTTCCAGAATCTGTTGCAGCTTTTCCGGACGGAAAAGCCTTTACACAAAGAATGGAGAAAGCAGGTTTCAAGGATACCAAATGCAGACCATTAGCGTTTGGGATTTGTTCAATATATACAGGCCGTAAATGATTAAAAGAATCTTATTCTTAATTCCGTTCCTCCTTATTTCAAGCCTTAGTTTATTTGCCCAGGAAAGCTGGGGCGGCGGTGTGGATAGCGAACCTTTTCATTTTGGCTTTACCTTTCAATATATCTCTTCCGAATATAAAATTGTCAAAAAACCTGACTGGCGGGATCCATTCTATGATCCTCAGGGTGGCAGTTTGGTAAAACCCGAATTATACAGTATCAGTTCTCCGGTTTCTCCCGGGTTTGGTTTAGGGTTCGTTAGCAATTTTCGCTTAAGCAATAATGCGGATATTCGTTTTACTCCGGCTTTAGTATTTTCAGATCGTTTTCTGGATTACCGGTATTTAGATTCCACTCAATTTAAGCAGCAAAGAGTGCAGTCAACTTTAGTAGATTTCCCTCTCGGGATCAAAATCAAATCAGATCGTCGTAAAAATTTCAGAGCATACGTGCTTGCCGGTGCAAAATATTCTATAGACATTGTTTCAAAAAAGAAAACCAATGATGAGGATAATATTCTGGCCGAAAAGTTTGTTAAAAACAACAAAAACATTCTCTGGTACGAAGCCGGAATTGGTCTTGATCTGTATTTTGAATACTTCAAGTTATCACCAGAAATAAAATTGTCTAATTCTTTCAGAGATGTACTGCGGCCAGAAGATCATCCTTATTCAGCTCCGCTGGATAAACTTTTTTTGCGCAACTTTCAATTCAGCCTTTACTTCGAATAATAAATTGAAATCGTTCTAAAACCTACACAGGTTTTAGTAATTTCGGCTCTAAGTTTAAATATATGTCGAAAATTGCTCTGATAACGGGAGCTACCGCTGGAATTGGTGAAGCTTGCGCCCGCACATTTGCTGAACAGAAATTCAACCTGATTTTAGTGGCCCGCCGAACTGAAAGGCTTAAAGATCTTTCCCAAAAACTGATTTCAGAATTTGGGATTGAAGTCAAAACTCTAACTATTGATGTTAGATACAATGAAGAAGTTCAAACTCTAAATTCCCTTCCGGATGACTGGAAAAAAATAGATGTTTTAATCAATAATGCCGGTTTAAGTCAGGGTTTAGATCCCATCCAAAATGGAAATATTGATGATTGGGATACCATGATTGATACCAACGTGAAAGGTTTACTATATGTTAGCAAAGTGGTTTCAAACTGGATGGTTGAAAGAAAATCCGGGCATATCATCAATATCGGCTCAATAGCCGGGAAAGAAACTTACGCCAACGGAAATGTATATTGTGCAACTAAACATGCTGTTGACTCATTAAATAAAGCCATGCGTATAGATCTTTTACCTTACGGGATAAAGGTGTCTGCAATTCATCCGGGTGCGGTAGAAACAGAATTTTCTGAAGTGAGGTTTAAAGGTGATAAAGATCGTGCGAAACAAGTTTATCAGGGCTTTGATCCGTTAAAAGCGCAGGATATTGCAGATACGATCTGGTTTGTGGTTTCCAGACCGGCTCATGTAAATATTAATGAAATGATAGTGATGCCAACAGCGCAGGCAAATACTTCACATCTGCTGAAAAGTTAGTAGGTAGTATCAAGTATTTAGTATCAAGTATCAGGAATGAAGTATCAAGATCATTTACAAATTAGAAATAGATATTAAAGAATAACAGAATATAAAATGAAGTTGGGGAGAATTCTTAATCCCAATTCTTAATTAAAAAAACTATGCTTCAACAAACTATAGATCAGGAAATAAAAACAGCTATGCTGGCAAAAGACAATGTTCGCTTACGCGGATTAAGAGCAATTAAAGCGGCATTGTTAATGGCAAAAACAGAAAAAGGTGCTTCAGATATTGTCACTCCCGAAGCTGAAATAAAGGTTTTGCAAAGATTGGTGAAGCAAAGAAAAGAATCTTCTGAAATTTACCAGGCACAAAACAGACCCGATTTGCAACAGGTCGAAGAGGAGGAATTAGATGTAATTGAATCATTTTTACCAAAACAAATGGATAAAGATGAAATTACTGCTTTTGTAAAAGATGCTATTGCAAAAACCGGAGCCAGCGGAATGAAAGACATGGGAAAAGTAATGGGTTTGGTTAATAAAGAACTCGCCGGAAAGGCAGATGGCAAAACAATTTCTGAAGTTGTAAAAGAATTACTTGTCTGATCTTCATAAAAATTATAAAATATTAACGCCTAAAAAGGTATTTTTATAGCAGATGATAAAGTTTTTGTACTGTTTTTACATTCAGACTTCTATCTTAGCAATCAATACGTACATGCATCAAGTATTTCTATGAAGTTCGAAATAAAAGAAGAAAATGGTTACAGGTATATAGAGGAAGGACAAGGCGAGGTTCTATTACTTTTACACGGTTTAATGGGTGCATTAAGCAATTGGGAAGATGTAGTTGAGGAATTTAAGGCCGAATACAGAGTAATTATCCCAATGTTGCCCTTATATGATTTACCACTTTTAACAACCGGAGTTAAAAGTCTGGCAAAGTTTGTACATAAATTTGTAAAGTATAAAAACTTAGAAAATGTAACAGTTTTAGGTAATTCATTAGGTGGCCACGTAGCATTGATTTATACGCTAAATCATCCCGAATCCGTTAAAGCTGTAGTATTAACAGGTAGTTCTGGTTTATATGAAAATGCTTTTGGTGGTTCTTTTCCACGCAGAGAAAGTTATGATTTTATAAAAGAAAAAGTAGAATTCACTTTTTACGATCCGGCTACGGCGACAAAAGAGCTGGTTGATGACGTGTACGCAACAGTTAATGATCGGGTAAAAGTGATCCGTATTTTGGCAATGGCAAAATCAGCCATCAGACACAATATGTCTGGCGATTTGAATAAAATAACCATCCCCGTTTGTTTAATCTGGGGCGAAAATGATAAGATCACACCTCCGGAAGTTGCCAAAGAATTTCACCACATTTTGCCTGATTCTGAATTGAACTGGGTAGAAAAATGCGGGCATGCTCCTATGATGGAACAACCTGAAATTTTTAATAGCTATCTTAAGAAATTTTTAAAACGCATTGCGATAGAAATATAATAAAGATGTTTGCAGGAGAATTAATTTCGGATACTATACCACCTTTAAAAACTTCGGATACTGTCCAGAAAGTTTTTGATCGTATGGCAGAGTTTCGTGTTAACCATCTTCCTATTGTTAATAATAAGCAAATTTTAGGTTTAGTTGCCGAAGATGATCTGATAGAAGTTACAGACTATTCTACTCCAATTGGTGGTTTAAGCCTTAGCCTGAATAATTATTATGTCTTCGATTCTCAGCATATTTATGATGTAATCAGATTATTTTCAGAACAACGTTTATCAGTTGTTCCGGTGCTGGATCAAAACAAAGATTATTTGGGTTTGGTATCTATTAACAGTTTGGTAGAATATTTTGCTACAATCACATCTGTTAAACAGCCCGGTGGAATTATTATTCTGGAAATTGATCACCGGAATAATTCATTAAGTCATATCTCACAAATTGTTGAATCAGATAATGCGCAGATTTTAAGTTCTTACCTTAAATCTTTTCCGGATTCAACCAAATTGGAGTTAACTTTAAAGCTAAACCGTACAGATATTTCGACCATAATTGCCTCTTTTTTGCGATATGATTATATCGTGAAAGCTACTTTTAACGATATTAAAACTGATGACGGAACTCAAGACCGTTATGATCAGTTTATGAATTATCTTGATATATAAAACTTATTGAATGAAGATTGCAATTTACGGCAGGCAATTCAACAATTCTGTATTACCTTATGTTCAGCAAGTTTTTGATAGTCTTGCAAAACACGATATAGAGCCGCTGGTTTTTGAGAAATACAGTCAGTTTATAGCCGGTAAAATATTTTTCCCAAAACGTTTTCAGAATTTTAAAAACTACAATGATCTAATTCAAGCAAAAGTAGATGTTCTGATCAGTTTGGGTGGAGATGGAACCATGCTGGATACAGTTACGCTGATCCGCGATTCAAATATCCCGATTATTGGAATCAATTTTGGCCGTTTGGGTTTTTTGGCGAGTATTAATAAAAATGATATTCAATCTGCCATCAACAGCCTTTGTACCCGACAATTTTCTTTAGATAGCAGATCGCTGTTAAGCGTAGAATCTGATATTAAATTGTTTGATCATGAAAATTTTGCGCTGAATGATATTACTATTCATAAGCGTGATACTTCTGCTATGATGATCATTCACGCCTATCTAAATGGAGAATTTTTAAATTCATACTGGGCAGACGGTTTGATTTTAGCAACTCCAACAGGTTCTACGGCATATTCTTTAAGTTGCGGCGGACCAATTATTTTCCCGCGATCCGGAAATATGGTGATCACTCCAATTTCTCCGCATAATTTAAATGTACGCCCGGTTGTACTGTCAGATAGTAATGAATTGTCATTTGAAATTGAAGGCCGAAGCACTAAGTTTCTTTTAACCTGCGATTCCCGCACAGAAGTATTGGATAACTCAGTTCGTGTTAACGTTAAAAAGGCCGATTTTAAGATCAATTTAATTCGCCTCAATAATGAAAACTATTTATCCACGTTAAGGAACAAGTTACTGTGGGGTATTGATACCCGAAACTATTAATCCGCTACAAAATTTTTTTAGCCCAATGTTCTTTTTAAAGAACACAAGATATGACCAGAATAAATTTATGCGAAAACTGTTAATTGTTTTTCTCTCCTTCGGGCTCATATCAAATTCATTTGCACAAACCTGGGAAGTGGGCGGTTTTATTGGTAGCTCTGGTTATATGGGCGATATTAATCAGTTAAAACCTTATCAATTTACCGACCTGGCCTTTGGCGGGCAGATTAAACGAAATCTGGATGGTTACTGGGCATTCAAATTATCTGCATTGCACGGAAAAATTCGTGGCGATGATGCCAATTCTTCTTCTGTTCAACAGCAACAGCGTAATTTGAATTTTTATTCTCCTTTAACAGAAATTAGTTTACAAACCGAGTTTAACTTTTTTAATTACCTCCCGGGATTATTCCCTATTGCCGGAAGCAGAAAATTTTCTCCTTATATATTTACAGGCATTGGCTTAGTGCTTTTTAATCCTAAAACCAAGCTTAATGACTATGAATATGAATTGCAGAAATACGTAACCGAAAGCGCTGATATCTCTGATAATTACAATAAATATGCTATAAGCGTTCCCTATGGTGCCGGCCTGAAATACAATGTAAAAGGAAACTGGAATTTAGTTACTGAATTGGGTTACAGAACAGCATTTACAGACTATCTGGATGATATTAGTGGAAATTATCCTGATTTTTCTTCTCAAAATCAATCAGATCCATTGGTTATAGAACGGATGGAATTGTCAGACCGGAGTAATCCTAAAATCGGGTTATCTAACACACAGCGTGGCAATTATCGAAAAAAAGATACCTATATGTTTGTAGGTCTGAGTATCACTTACACTTTTGTATCACGAAAGTGCCCTACTTTTTAGAGGCTCTTCAATATCTATTTCTATCTGCTTTTTTGGAAGGCAAATACAAAATTTTGTCCCCATGCCTTTGTGGGAGTTAACTTCTATTTTGCCTCCCAGTTTAATTATTGATTCCTTAGCAATATATAAACCCAATCCGGTTCCGATATGATTATCGGCACTCACAAAAAACATGTCAAAAACCTTTGGTAATTCATCGTGCTCAATTCCAATACCATTGTCAATAACGTCCAGGCAATAGTAATTTTCATTTTCGTAGGTTAAGATTTTGATCAGGGTAACAGGTTTTTTAGGATCACGGTATTTAATTGCATTAGAAATTAGATTGTTTAAAATGATTCTTAACCTAACAGGATCTGTAATAATTTCTTTAATGAAAATCTCTTTCTTTATTTCAATTTCAGTATCCTTATAATAGTAGATATGTTGATTAACTGATTCATCAATTAATGCTTCTAAATTTATTGCTTCTACTTTTTTAGGGGTTTTTTTATTTCTGGAGAAATCAATAATATCTCTTATAAACTTATCCTGTTTTTCAATGCTTTCCAGCATCAGGTTTAGATAGTATCTAAGTTCATTAATATCTTTTTCTTCTTTTGCCAGGTAAATCAGGCCTTTTAACGAAGCTAATGGAGATCTTAAATCGTGCGAAGCACTATACACAAACTTATCTAACTCCTCATTTGTGGTGCTGAGCATTTCATTTTTCAATTCAAGCTCTTTTTTAGTGGTCGAAATCGAATTGATTAGTAATCCTGATTTTAAAATGGAGCTTCCGAAAATGGCTACAATAATAATTAAGTTAGCCAGATATACCCAAAAATTGATTTGATTAATACCATTGTTCAAGATATTGGAAAAGTTGGCTTCTCTCCTTATTAAAGCTTCACAAATCAAATCAATTCTGTTACTGTAAAAATGCTTTTCTTTAGTGTTTAAAGTATTTTGAATACTTTTTGCCCTTATTTCCTGCCCCAATCTGTGAAGCTGTCCAATTAAAACATCAGATTCTTTCCATTCTTTCAAGGCTCTTGTGAGGTAGGGGAAATGATAGATAGTTTTTCCCAGCCATAAAAAATCATTTATGTTATCCGGACTATTACCGGCCTTTAACAAAATTTGATTTATGCTATCGCGATCCTGATTTCGGAAAAGCATTACTCTGGCAATACTATCCTGAATTGGGATGTAAATTTGCTTCTCAAATTTTTGATAGTAATGCGGATCTTCATAGTTAGTGTACAAAAGCAAATTTCTGCTTGCATTTTTGTGGCTCCGGGCATAATATGATTCGCCATTAATATATGCCCGGGTTGATGATAATAAATTAATGGTAAAATAGTTCATAACTATCATGCTAACCCATGAAATTATCAGGATTAGAAGTAGCATAAATACTTTATTGTCAGCAAATGACTTTAAAAATCTTAAAAATGATTTCAAACTCGCTTTATAAGTATGTTTAAAAGAGCAATAGTGAGTTATCGAAAAACGAGATGTGATGAGCTATTAAATATTCAAAGGTATTGCCTGTTTTAATTTACATTTTATTTTTGATATTCAAATTAATTTGAAAATCTCATTGCTTAATGCCTCCCGAACTTATATTTTTAATAAGAATAACTTCCTGAGAATGATTGTGTAGAAAAATCCAAAGTAAGTCCTACCTTTGCAACCTGAAAATCAATGATCCTGTATTGGGTTTATAAGTTAAAAACTTGAAGATTAATTAATGAGTTTGCTGGATCAAATAGATGTTAAGAAATTGCCTGAACACGTGGCCATTATAATGGATGGAAACGGGCGATGGGCAAAAGAGAAAGGTAAACTTAGATTATTTGGCCATCAGAATGGTGTTTTAGCTGTGCGTGATACCGTTGAAGGTGCGGTTGAATTGGGAGTGAAATTTCTAACGCTTTATGCTTTTTCAACCGAAAACTGGAACAGGCCAAAGCTGGAAGTTTTTGCATTAATGGAATTGTTGGTTTCAACAATTAATAAAGAGACAAAGACGTTAATGAATAACGGTGTGAAATTAAATGCCATTGGTAATTTAAAATCGTTGCCGGAGAAATGTTATAATCAATTGCAGGAAACCATAGCTAAAACAGCAGCTAATACCAATTGTACCTTAACTCTCGCATTGAGTTATAGTTCTCGTTGGGAAATAACTAATGCCGCAAAAGAAATTGCAATGCAGGTAGAGCAGGGCAGATTAAGAGTGAGTGATATTAGCGAAGAGTTATTTGAAGCGCATTTAAATACCGCAAACATGCCCGATCCTGAATTAATGATCCGTACCAGCGGAGAGTTCAGAATCAGCAATTATTTATTATGGCAGCTGGCTTATGCCGAATTATATTTTACTTCTAAATTATGGCCCGATTTCAGGCGGGAAGATCTGTATGAAGCAATACTTGATTATCAAAAACGAGAAAGAAGATTTGGTATGACTAGCGAACAGCTTCACTAACGCATTATTTAAATCCAGGAATTTTATTGTCATGATCTGAAAATCACCCATATTAAACTCCTGTGAAGTATTTTTTACTTTTAACACTTTTTAACAACTGATTAAGTTATTTTAGCACCGTTAAATCCACAAAATGAACCGTTTTCTATTAATAATATTCTTACTTATTTCGGGTACTTCAGCAATGGCGCAATTTGGCCGGACGAATCCTTCATCCGGTATTAAAAGTGCTGAAACTGATGAATTCAGTTATTTAAATCCTAAAGAATATGTGATTGGAGGAACAACTGTAAGCGGAGCTGAATTCCTGGATAAAGATGTGCTTATCACCATTTCTAAATTAACCAAAGGTGAGCGTATTATGGTTCCCGGTGATGCAACTTCTAACGCAATAAAGAATTTGTGGGCGCAGGGTTTATTTGATGATGTGCAATTAAATATTACCGCTGTAAAAGAGGATTCCATATTTTTTGATATTCATGTTGTGGAACGCCCTCGTTTAACACGTTTTGTAATTACCGGAACCCGCAAAAGTGAAACAGAGGAAATTCAGACAAAATTAGCTGATAAAGCAGGGAAGGTTGTGAATGAAAACTTATTGCAAACAACCTCAGAATATATTAAAAAGCATTTCCAGGAAAAAGGTTATTTATTTACGGATGTAAACATCACGCAAGTAAAAGATACGTCTGAAGCAAACAATGTAATTTTAAAGATTGCTGTTGATAAACATGATAAAGTGAAAGTGAATCAGATCACTTTTGAAGGCAATAAAAATATAAAAGACAAACAATTAAAAAAATATCTTAAAAAGACCAAAGAAAGGGCTTTCTATAAAGTTTTTGGTCCGGGTAAATTTCTAATGAGCAAGTATGAAGAGGATAAATTAAATCTGATTTCTAAGGTTCATGAAAAAGGCTACCGCGATGCAGAAATTGTAAGCGATACAATCATCCGCAATGCGGATAATTCTATAGATATAGGTATTAAATTATATGAAGGACCGAAATATTATTTCGGTAATATTACTTTCGCGGGTAACGCAAAATATCCGACCAGCATTTTAAATAAAATTTTATCAATTAATAAAGGTGAAGTTTTTAGTGAGGAGAAGTTAAACAAACGTTTAAGTGGTCCAACTGCAAATGGTGAAGATTTAAGCTCTTTATATCTGGATGCCGGATATTTAACTTACAACGCAGATCCTGTTCAAACCAAAATATATAATGATACCATTAATGTGGAGATCAGGATTTATGAAGGTCCGCAATACACTATTAATAAGATTATTTTAAAAGGTAATGAGCTAACAAATGATAAGGTTGTTTTAAGAGAGATACGTACCAAACCGGGACAAAAATTCTCTAAAACAGATATCGTGCGTAGCACAAGAGAAATTGCCCAATTGGGTAATTTTGATGACCAGAAAACGGAACCAAAACCAATTAATATTAACCCGAATGACGGAACCGTTGATATTGAATATACCGTTGTTGAAAAGCCTTCAGATCAGATTGAACTTTCAGGTGGTTTTGGTGGTGGTAGAATTGTTGGAACATTGGGTCTTACATTCAATAACTTCTCTGCCCGCAACTTATTTAATTTAAGTGCCTGGAAACCTTTACCAAAAGGCGACGGACAGAAATTAAGTATTCGCGGACAAACAAACGGTAAGTTCTATCAGTCATACAGTTTTTCTTTCTCTGAGCCTTGGTTAGGTGGTAAAAAGCCAATTTACTTCGGTATCAGTGCATTTACTTCCTTACAATCTAACGGTTTAGGCAATAGCAGTCCGGATTTGCAAAAGATTAGATTGAACGGTATGACATTTACTTTAGGTCAGCGTTTAAAGTTCCCCGATGATTATTTCCAGGCAAATACATCATTAAACTTTCAGCAATATAAATTGAATAATTACAGTGGATTTTTGTTCTCAAACGGAACAGCGTATAACTTCAACTTAACTCAGGAAATTAGCCGTAATTCGGTTGATGCGCCTATTTATCCAACTTCGGGTACAAATTTAAAGCTGACTTTACAGGCAACTCCACCATATTCATTATTTAATAATTTAAATTATAAAACCGCCACAGATCAGGATAAATACAGATACACTGAATATTTTAAGACCAAGTTTGAGTCGCAATGGTTCCAGAGAATTGCCGGTAAAGTTGTTTTAAAAGCACAAGCTCAGTTCGGTTTCTTGGGAAGTTATAACAGTGCAGTAGGTCAGTCTGCATTTGAAAGATTTAAATTGGGTGGAGATGGTATGCAGGGATTCGACTTTTTACAGGGTTCTGAAGTTATTGCCATGCGTGGTTATGCAAATAATACGGTTATCCCGATAGGTTCTAATCCAAATGTTGCACAACGTTCGGGTAGCCCGATTTTTACTAAATATGTTTTAGAAGTAAGACAGCCGGTAACATTAAATCAACAGGCAACCGTTTTTGTTCTGGCCTTTGCCGAAGGTGGAAATACCTGGAACAGCTTTAAAGAGTTTGCGCCGTTCAATGTTCGCCGTTCTGTTGGAGTTGGTGCCCGTGTATTCCTTCCAATCTTTGGACTTTTAGGAATTGATTATGGTTATGGTTTTGACCCGATTCCGGGATTACCGGATGCGAATAAAGGTCAGTTCCACTTTAGTATTGCCCAGTCTTTAAGCGGTGGCTTTAATTAATCTGAAATTTTATGAAGAAATTATCAATTACACTACTTTTTCTGTTATTTGTTTCTGTAAGTGCATTTGCGCAACGGTTTGCTTATGTAGACAGCGAGTATATTTTGAAACACATCCCGGAATATAATTCGGCTCAGAAACAATTAGATGCTTTATCTAATCAATGGCAAAAAGATGTGGATGCCAAGTTTGCAGATATTGAAAAAATGTACAAAGCTTACCAATCTGATCAGGTTTTATTAACTGATGATATGCGTAAACGTCGCGAAAGCGAAATAATTGAAAAAGAAAAAGAAGCTAAAGAGTTTCAAAGAGTCAAATTTGGCTTTGAAGGCGAACTTTTTCAACAAAGAAGCAGGCTGATTAAACCTATTCAGGAAAAGGTGTCTAAGGCTGTACAAGCTATCGCGGATGATCAGCAATTAGATATGATATTTGACAAAAATAGTGAGGTCACGCTTTTATATGCAAATCCGCGTTTAGATAAAAGTAATGATGTAATAACACGTTTGGGTTATAAGCCCGGTGTTTTTGTGAAGTAGTAAAAATTTTATATAATCGTAAACAAAAAAAAATCAAAATATAACAAATGAGAAAATTAGTTAAAGTAGCAGCGGTTGCGGTTGGATTATTATTTGCAGGTAACGCAGTTAATGCTCAACAAAAATTAGGACATATTAATTCCAGCGATCTTTTACAAGCAATGCCCGAAATGAAGTCAGCTGATGCTAGCTTTCAGACTTTTGCAAAAGCAAAGCAAACGGCTTTAGAGCAAATGGATGCAGAACGTCAGAAAAAAATTGTTTCTTACCAGGAGAAAGCTAAAACCATCAGCGAAGCAAACAAAGAAGCTGTAGGTAAAGAATTAGAAACGTTAGCAAAAACTATCCAGGATATGGAAGCGAGAATTACAGAAACTCAGGAGAAATCTCAGGAGGAGTTAACTGCAAAGCGTACAGAATTGTATCAGCCAGTATTTAAAAAGGCAGAAGATGCAGTTAAGGTAGTAGCAAAAGAAAAAGGATATGCTTATGTTTTTGATATCTCTCAGCCAGGGGTTGTTTATTTTGATGGAGGAGATGATCTAATATCAGCGGTAAAAACCAAACTTGGAATTTCAAATTCTGTAGCAGCTCCAAAAAAGTAATTAAAACTTTATCATTAAAAAGTGCAGAGAGATTTACTTTCTGCACTTTTTTTATGTCTTAAAATTAGGCTTTGCCAACATTCTCAATATAAATACTACTTTTATTTTATGAGCTCAAATCAGCCTATTGGCATTTTCGATTCAGGTATTGGTGGTTTAACGGTTGCAAGTGCTATCCATAAATTATTGCCAAAAGAGCAGCTGATCTATTTTGGAGATACTGCTCATTTGCCTTACGGCGATAAATCTCCAGAAGCTATTAAGTTTTACAGCTTAAAAATCGGCAAGTTTTTGCTTGATCAGAATTGTAAAATAATTGTGATCGCCTGCAATACGGCCTCATCACATGCTTACCATGAACTAGTTCATTTTCTTGGAGATAAAATCCCAATTATAAATGTGATTGATCCGGTTGTTGACTTTATTGCCCGTGGCGATGAGTTTAAACAAATTGGAGTAATTGGTACCAAATCGACGATTAAGTCTGATGTATATGCCCGCAAACTAGCTAAGCGCTCTCCTCAAAAGAAAGTCTTTTCGCTGGCAACACCTTTGTTAGCACCCATGATTGAAGAAGGTTTTTATAACAATACAATTAGCCATACCGTAATTGAAAATTATTTGTCATCCGATGAACTTAAAACTATAGATAGTTTGGTTTTAGCCTGCACGCATTATCCATTAATTCAAAAAGAAATTGATGATTTTCTGGGCGGGAAAGTGGCAATATTAAATACGGCAACCCTTGTTGCAGAGTATATTAAAAACAAACTTCAGGAAATGAATCTTTTAAATATTGAACTGCCTAAAGAACATCAGTTCTATGTTTCAGATTTTACAAACTCATTTGAAAGCAGTACAAGGTTATTTTTCGGAGAAAAAATTCATCTCAAATTAAATAATATCTGGATTGATGCGTTATAATTCAGATACTTATTTAAAGTGTCACATTTAAACTCTTACTCTTAAATGACTGGTTTTTTGGAATTAAAAACTGTAATTTTGCGGGCTCATTAGCAACTATGAGCGAACAAATAAAACACGAGTGCGGTGTTGTTCTCATCCGCCTTTTAAAACCTCTCTCTTATTATCAGGAAAAATATGGTACGGCACTTTACGGGCTGAACAAACTGTATTTGCTGATGGAAAAGCAACATAACCGCGGACAGGATGGAGCAGGAATTGCCACCATAAAACTGGATGTTAAACCTGGAAATCGGTATATAAGCCGTTATCGTTCTACCGGCGCAAACGCAGTGGCCGAAATTTTTGAGTATGTACAGAACAAATTTGCTGATGTACAGAAAAATTCTCCCGAACTTTTACAGGATGCGCAGTGGCTTAAAGAAAATATAAGTTTTACCGGTGAAGTTTTGATGGGCCATTTAAGATATGGAACTCACGGAATGAACAGTATTGAAAGTTGTCACCCATTTCTTCGCCAGAATAACTGGATGACCAGAAACCTGGTAATTTCCGGAAACTTCAATATGACCAATGTAGATGAGTTGCTTGAGCAGCTTTTTGAATTGGGTCAGCATCCTAAAGAAAGAGCAGATACGGTTACAGTTTTAGAAAAGATTGGTCACTTTCTGGATGCTGAAAACCAGGAACTTTTCGACAAATTTAATAAAGATGGTTTTTCAAATGCGCAGATCAGTCATGAGATTGCAGACCATTTGGATGTTGCCAAAATACTTCGCCGCTCGGCAAAAAACTGGGACGGTGGTTATACAATAAGTGGAATATTTGGTCATGGAGATGCATTTGTAATGCGAGATCCGGCCGGAATTAGACCTGCTTTTTATTATTATGATGATGAAATTGTTGTGGTTACTTCAGAAAGGCCCGCAATTCAAACGGCACTAAATATTCCGATAGAAAGTATTAAGGAAATTAAGCCAGGTCATGCCTTAATTGTAAAAAAGGATGGTACAATTTCGGAGGAGCAATTTCGCGAACCGGAAGAACAAAAATCCTGTTCATTTGAGCGCATCTATTTCTCCCGCGGAAGCGATGCCTCTATTTACCGTGAAAGAAAGCAATTAGGAAGGCTTCTTTGTCCGCAAATTCTAACTGCTGTAAATCATGATTTAAAGAATACGGTTTTCTCTTATATTCCTAATACTGCAGAGGTTGCGTTTTATGGAGTTGTAGAAGGAATTAATAAATACGTAAAGGGTTTTCAAAAGGAAACTTTGCTTCACAGAGCCGATAAAATATCTGATGAAGAATTGGAGAATGTTCTGAACATGGCGCCACGGTTTGAAAAAATTGCCATTAAAGATGTTAAGCTACGAACTTTTATTACTCAGGATGCTGATCGCCAGGATATGGTGACTCATGTTTATGACACCACTTATGGCGTTGTAAAAAGAGATACGGATACGCTGGTTGTTTTGGACGATTCTATTGTTAGGGGAACAACTCTTAAACAAAGTATTTTAAAAATTCTTGACAGATTAGGTCCTAAAAAATTGGTGGTCGTTTCATCTGCACCACAGATCAGATATCCTGATTGCTATGGAATTGATATGTCCAGAATGGGCGAATTTGTGGCATTTGAAGCCGCAATAAATTTATTGAGAGAAACCGGGCAGGAGCATATTATAAAATCTACTTATCAGAAATGCGTGGCAACACAATATTTAGATAAAGAAGAATCAGAAAATTATGTAAAGGCAATTTATGCGCCCTTTACAGATGAGCAGGTCTCTGCAAAAATTGCTGAAATTATTACTCCTAAAGAAGTTAAAGCCGAGGTTGTAGTAATTTATCAAACTTTAGAAAACCTTCATAAATCTTGTCCTGATCATTTAGGCGACTGGTATTTCTCTGGAAATTATCCAACAAAAGGTGGAAATAAAGTAGTTAACAAAGCCTTTATGAATTGGGTTGAAGGAAAGAATCAGAGAGCTTATTAAGAACAGTATTTAGTATTGAGTACTTGTACTTAGATCATTCTAAATTAAAGAATGACCAACCATCAGATTGTAAATTAGCCGGAATGCAAATATAATTATGAGTATTCCGGCTACTTTATTTAGTCTCGAAATAGTAACCTCCTTAATTTTATACCGCAATTTATTAGCGTAATAAGCTTTAGTAACATCCATACTAAATTGGGTTATTAAAATTGCCGAATAAAAAGGAATAATATTTTCTGCTTTAAACTCTCCTGCAACGCTTATTACGCCGCTGGTTACACTTATCCAATAAAGTAAAATTGCCGGATTAAATATGCACATGAAAAATCCTTTCAGGAAATAACCTGTGTTGTGCCTTTTAGAAGTAGAATTTTCATAATTGATTTTCACCTTCTTAAAAAGATAATAAATGCCAATCGAGAGGAGAATTACACTCCCCGTTACACCTATCGGAACGCGGTATTTATTCTCCAAAGCCAGAAAACTGGAGCCGAATAAGGTAAGAGCTACATAAAATACATCACTAATTAAAACACCTACAGCAAGAGATACTCCTGCATAAAAGCCTTTTTCGATACTTGTTTTTATTAAAGCAAAAAAAACGGGACCGGTTAAAAAGGAGAGAACAAGTCCTAACCCAATTCCCGATACAATAGATTCGAGCATGTATTAACAATTAGTTAAGCATTTGCGAATATGCAATTTAAAGCTAAAAAATCAATGGCTTTTATCTTTCAATCTATAAAAACATTAAAATTTTAGCTTGTATCAATTATTTCAATTATGTTAGAGTTACTTTTTAATTAACCTAATCATATAATGGAATCAAACTCACAAAAAAGTAATCCCTCTGCATTGTACACTTTAATTAGTGTGTTTTTTTTCTGGGGCTTTGTAGCTGCCAGTAATGGAATTTTTATCCCTTTCTGTAAAACGCATTTTAGCTTAACACAGTTTGAATCGCAATTAATAGATTTTACTTTTTATGGTGGTTATTTTATCGGTTCTCTTGTACTTTTTTATGCTTCCAAAATCAGTAAGGTAGATATCCTGAATAAATTGGGGTATAAAAATGGTATCATTCTCGGCCTTGTAATTTCTGCAGCCGGAGCTTTATCTATGGTTCCATCTGTAGAATCAGGCTCCTTCGCGTTTATTTTAACTTCATTCTTTTTCATTGCGATAGGATTTTCCTTACAGCAAACTGCTGCTAACCCGTTTGCGGTGGCTTTAGGAACTCCGGAAACGGGTTCTCACCGATTAAATCTGGCTGGAGGAGTTAATAATTTCGGAACGTTATTAGGTCCGATTGTGGTAAGTATAATACTGTTTGGAACTGCCAGCAGCGCTGTAGCCAAAACAGTTGATATCAACTCTGTAAAAACACTTTATTATATCCTTACGGGATTATTCCTATTTGTGGCTGTTTTCTTCTTCATTTCTAAATTACCTAAAGTAACTAGTGATGAAAAAGTTGAATCAAGTAGCAAAACTAATATCCCATTATTTGTAATTTTTATTGGTTTTTTGTTAATTCTTGCTTCTGGTCCGTTAACCAACATGACCGGTTTAAGCAAGCCTGTATTTGTTTATTCAGCATTAATAATTATTGTAGGAACACTTTTGGTTTCACTTTCTGCAGCTTCAAAAGATAAAAACGGTTGGGGAGCAATGCAGTATCCGCAATTGATTTTAGGAATGCTGGCCATTTTCACCTATGTAGGTGTTGAAGTAAGTATTCAGAGTAACATGGGTGCGTTACTAAAATTGCCCGAATTTGGTTCATATAACGAGTCTGTTATTGCTCCATTTATATCACTCTACTGGGGAAGTTTAATGATTGGTAGATGGACCGGTGCTATATCGGCATTTAATCTTACCAAAAGTACCAAGAGAATTTTAACAGTTGTTGTTCCTTTTGTTGCTTTCGCGATAATTCTAACTGCTAATTACTTAAACGGATCACCAGTGAGCCAATTTTTTCCATATGCAATTTGCGTTGCTATTTTAATAGCAGGATTCTTTTATAGTCAGGAAAAACCGGCTAAAACTTTAGCAACTTTTGGAATTTTAGGAGTTGTTGCAATGGTGATCGGTTTAACTACAACCGGACAAATTGCCACATTCGCATTTATAAGCGGAGGTTTATGTTGTTCTATTATGTGGCCTTGTATTTTCTCTTTATCCATCACCGGATTAGGTAAATATACCAGCCAGGGTTCTTCATTTTTAATTATGATGATCTTAGGTGGTGCAATTATACCTCCGGTTCAGGGTATTTTTGCGGATACAAGTGGTATTCACTTATCTTATATTGTTCCGGTAATTTGCTTCCTGTATCTGGCCTATTTTGCCTGGAAAGTAAGCTCTGTTTTGAAAAATCAGGGAATTGATGTAAGTAAAATTGAAGCTGAAGCTGCGCACTAATAATGATCCCAAAACCTAGTTTTGACCATATTTTTATGAATCTTGCTACTGATCTGGCCTTACGATCACATTGCGTAAAGGCCCAGGTCGGGGCGGTTTTAACAAAGGATACCCGAATAATTTCTATCGGATATAATGGTCCACCAGCCGGAACACATAACTGCGATGAAGAATGGCCTGAGACCGGTTGTCCGCGGGATTCTAAGAACAGTTGCTCTTTGGCCTTGCATGCAGAAGAAAATGCCATTTTATATGCCGTTAAAAATGGAGCAAGTTTGGATGGCGCAACACTTTATATTACACTTTCGCCTTGCTTGCCTTGTGCCCGCATTATCTATTCATCGGGTATTAAAAAAGTTTTCTTTCTAAATTCATATGCCGAGTTTAAAGGACTACTCTCAGATGAAGGAGTTGATTTTTTACAGAAATTCGGCGTAGATACATGTAAATTTTCTGGCTGATATTCCATTGATTTTTAATAACTCAAATCTAAAATCTTCTTCTTCTTCGTTTTTTCTTAAAAATGAATTAACTTGATATAATTTCCATCAGGATTGAATTCCGTGTAATCTTCTTTCCTGTTTCGCGTACTTTCTAATCTCCTATTATGAAAGCTTTTGATGAAAAACACATTAAAAACGTGGTACTCATTGGATCTGCAAAAAGCGGCAAAACCACATTGTCAGAAACCATGCTTTACGAAGCAGGAATTATTAATCGCCGCGGATCTGTTGAAGAAAAAAATACGGTCTCAGATTATCACGAAATTGAAAAAGAAAGAGGGAGTTCGGTGTATGCAACAACCATGCATACCGAATGGAGGGATTACAAGATCAATATTATTGATACGCCCGGATTAGATGATTTTGTTGCAGAAGTAATTTCTTCTGTACGTGTTGCAGATACGGCTGTAATTTTATTAAATGCCCAGAACGGTCTGGAGGTAGGTTTAGAATTACTTTGGGATTATGTAGATCGCTATCAAAAGCCAACCATTCTGGCTATTAATCAGCTTGATGCTGATAAGTCAAATTTTCAGCAAACAGTTGATGAAGCGAGACAATTTTTTGGTTCCGCTGTTACGCTGATGCAATATCCTTTAAATCCTGGTTCTGGTTTTAACTGCATTATAGATCTTCTTAAAATGAAGATGTATAAATTCTCCGCAGACGGTGGTAAACCCGAGAAACTTCCTATTCCGGAAGACGAATTAGACCGTGCCAATGAATTGCATAATGAACTGGTTGAAAAAGCCGCCGAGAATGATGAAGATCTGATGGAGAAATATTTCCAGAAAGGTAATCTGGATGAAGACGAAATGCGGGAAGGTATAAAGATTGGAATGATGAACCATGATGTATTTCCTGTTTTCTGCTTATCAGGAAGAAAAAATATGGGTGCGGGCAGAATGATGGGATTTATTGATAATGTAGCTCCCTCTGCGTGTGAGATGCCACCCGAAATGACAGAAGATGCCCGGGAAGTGGATTGTGATCAGGCAAAGCCACCAAAATTATTTATCTATAAAACATTAGTCGAGCCCCATTTAGGCCGACTTTCTTATTTTAAAGTACTTTCCGGTCAGGTAGAGATTGGTATGGAATTATTTAATGAAAAAACTTCTGCTACCGAGCGAATTACACAGCTTTTTATTACAGACGGGAAAAACCGCACCAATGTAGAAAGGTTAAAAGCAGGCGATATTGGTTGCACCTTAAAATTGAAAAATTCATTCAGCAATCATACACTTAACGGAAAAGGCGCTAAAGGAAATGTAGAACCTATGATTTTTCCGCCACCAAAGTTAAGAGTATCGGTAGTTGCCAAGAACAAACAGGATGATGAAAAACTGGGCGAAGTTTTAAATGAGCTGCAGATTGAAGATCCAAGCATCCTAATAGAATATAACCGGGAATTGAAACAGATTATTATTCATGCTCAGGGCGAATTGCATTTAGCTGTTATAAAATGGAAGCTTGAGCATATTTATAAAATGCAGATCGAATTTAAAACCGCAAAAGTCCCTTATCGGGAAACTATTCAAAAACCGGCACTTTCTTCTTACAGGCATAAAAAGCAATCGGGAGGAGCCGGCCAGTTTGCCGAAGTTTATCTAAAAATTGAACCATTTTACGAGGGTCTGGAACAAACCAAAGAATTTAATGTTCGCGATACTGAAATTGTAGATCTGCCCTGGGGCGGTAAGCTGGTATTTAATAATTGCATAGTTGGCGGTGTAATAGACTCCAGATTTATCCCTGCAATTCTGAAAGGTATTATGGAAAAAATGAACGAAGGGCCATTAACCGGATCGTATGTGCGAGATGTTCGGGTTAGTGTTTACGACGGCAAAATGCATCCGGTAGACAGTAATGATATCTCTTTTAAAATTGCCGGAATGATGGCCTTTAAAGAGGCATTTTATCAGGCTGAACCGCTATTACTTGAACCTTTTAACGAAGTTGAGGTTTCCATGCCTGATGAAATGATGGGTGATGTAATTACCGAACTGCAATCGCATCGAGGTTTAATTGTGAATATGGAAAATGAAGAAGGTAAACAGGTAATCAAGTCCCGGGTTCCCTTGGCAGAATTGGACGGCTTTTTCTCCTCTATCAGAAATGTGAGTCAGGGTAAAGCAAAGGCAAAAAGCAAGTTTTATGATTACTCACCAGTTCCCTCAGAATTACAGAAAAAACTGACTGAGCAATATCATAAATCTGAAATGGCTGAAATGCACTAAATACATTCATGAATTCTACATTTCAAGGTAAAATCAACAATTAAATAACCTGTTGCTGTATTTCTCTCCTTTCATCTCTTTTTTCGTAGAGAATTGTATTCGTATTTCAATATTTATGGTTTTGGTTTAAAAGCTATGCGTATTTACAGTCCCTTTTAAAATAAATTCCTCAATTTAGTGATCCGAAATTTATAATATAAGCTGTAATCTTTAAGTATGGGATATTCAAGTTTAAGATCATGTATTAACGACCTGGAAAAACAC
Source organism: Sphingobacteriales bacterium (assembly GCA_038204935.1). Taxonomy (GTDB): domain Bacteria; phylum Bacteroidota; class Bacteroidia; order Sphingobacteriales; family Sphingobacteriaceae; genus Daejeonella. Next base: position 28,316 of record JBBRCI010000030.1, read on the forward strand.
GGTCATTTAATTCGAATTAAAAAAGAAGTTGATCCCAATCTTGAAATGGCCGCCATACATTTAAGGGTATATGAAAATCAGGGTCCGGCCTTACTTTTTGAAAATATTAAAGGCAGTGAATTTCCGGCAGTTTCAAATCTTTTCGGAACAATAGAGCGGTCTAAATTTATGTTCAGAGATACGCTGGATAAAATAAAATTACTGGTTGATATCAAAACCGATCCAACCAAAGCTTTAAAAAACCCTCTCAAATATTTGCCGGCTGCAATGACAGCATTTTCGGCTTTGCCTATGAAAAGCAGTTTGTTTGCTCCAATTAAATTTGGCAAAACCCAAATAAGTAAACTTCCGCAAATTATTAATTGGCCAATGGACGGCGGGCCGTTTGTAACCATGCCGCAGGTTTATACCGAGGATATAGACAAGCCCGGAATCATGAACGCTAATTTGGGAATGTACCGCATCCAATTAGGCGGAAACGAATATATTATTGACCAGGAAATTGGTTTGCATTACCAGTTACACCGTGGAATAGGTGTTCATCAAACCAAAGCAAATAAAAAAGGAGAACCGTTAAAGGTGAGTATTTTTATTGGCGGGCCTCCTTCGCATCCGCTTTCGGCTGTAATGCCTTTACCGGAAGGGCTTTCTGAAATGACATTTGCGGGAGCTCTTGGAAACAGACGTTTTAGATATTTTTATGATGATGAAGGATTTTGCATTTCTGCGGATGCCGATTTCGTGATAACAGGAATTGTTGAGCCACACCAAAATAAACCTGAAGGTCCGTTTGGCGATCATTTAGGTTACTACAGTTTAAAGCATCCATTTCCTTTGTTAAAAGTCAGGAATGTATATCATAGAAAAGATCCTGTTTGGTCATTTACAGTGGTTGGTCGGCCACCACAGGAAGATACAAGTTTTGGTGCCCTTATACATGAAATTACAGGAGCAGCTATTCCCTCAGAAATTCCGGGCTTACATGAGGTAAATGCTGTAGATGCAGCAGGAGTGCACCCTTTATTATTCGCCATTGGCAGCGAAAGATATACACCATATTTAAAGGATAGGAAACCGCAGGAAATATTAACGATAGCCAATCATATTTTAGGGAAAAACCAACTGAGTCTGGCCAAATATTTATTCATCTGTGCCAGAGAAGATGATCCAACTCTAAGTACCAGTGATATTTCCTCTTTTTTTAAGCACATTTTAGAGAGAATTGATCCTGCCCGTGATTTGCATTTTTATACCCGGACTACCATTGATACGCTGGATTATAGTGGCACAGACTTGAATGCAGGTTCTAAAGTAGCTGTTACCGTTGCCGGAGAGATAAAAAGAAACTTGTGGTCTGAAATGCCTTTGTCTTTTTCATTGCCCCGCCCATTCAAGGCTTTCAAAATAGTTATTCCCGGAATTATAGCTATAGATACACCTCCGTATGTGAGTGAGGATGACACGCTGGAGCAAATTGAAATATTAAATGAGGCTTTTAAAGTTTATTCTTTAGATGGTTTACCTTTAATGGTTTTGGTAGATGATGCCGGTTTTACAGCCGATTCAATCAATAATTTTGTGTGGGTTACGTTTACACGGAGTAATCCATCTCACGATATTTATGGTATCAACAGTTTTGTGAGTCATAAACACTGGGGTTGTAAGGGTCCGATAATTATTGATGCACGTATAAAACCACACCATGCTGCGCCTCTGATCAAAGATGAATCCATCGAGAAAAAGGTTGATAAATTAGGTGCAAAAGGTGGTACTTTACACGGAATTATTTGATTATTTAGTAAAGAACATTTTTATCGCTATTACGAAAAGAATAACACTGAAAATTTTGCGCATCATAACTTCAGAAATTCCGGCAGCATATTTAGCTCCAAAATAACTTCCCGCAACAAAGCCAATACAAATAATAGCGGCTGCATATACATCTACGTAACCCTCTTTATAATATGCATAAGCAGCTAATAAACCAATTGGTGGAACCATCAATGCCAAAGTAGTCCCCTGTGCAGTTTGTTGCGAAAAACCAAGCATAAAAATCAGTGCCGGAATAACAATTACTCCTCCGCCAATTCCAATTAAACCACTCAGAATTCCGGCGATTAATCCGATAAGGATTAGTATCAAAAATATTCCCATTTTTTTCATTGATTTAAATTTCATAATATTTTCAAGGATTGTAAATTATTAAATATTCCCCAGTTTGTTGAATGAATGGGTTGATTTTCATCACTTGCATAAAAATTAATCACTATAAGTCCTTAATTTTATTCAAATGTTTTAATAAAAAGTTCTGCTATGAAAACTTTAAAGTACATCTGTCTTATTTTATTATTCTTAATCTGTAATCAGGTTTTTTCGCAACAAAATTCAAATATTAAATTATCTGAGGGAGCGTCGGTTTTATTTGGGTCTGTAAAAAGTAAACTCAGTACAGCTGAAAAGAATGAAATCTATACAAAATCCGGATTTGTATTAAGCGGAAATAAAGATTTGCCTTTTGCAACTGATGAGCAGGATGGCCTAAATTATCCATATAATGCCAGTGTTTATGTTACAGATTTGAATGAAGATGGTAAGGAGGAAGTTTTTCTAGTATTTGGTAATTCTTATACTTCGGGTATGACGGGTTCTTCGGCAATACTATTTATAAAAGATAATACTGGAAAATTTGCGGTGAATCTTGGTTTCCCCGCTTCACTTTTGGTACTTTCTACATCAAATTTAGGTTACCCCGATCTACTGATTGGAGGACCGGGTTTTGAGTTCCCGGTTTGGCGGTGGAATGGGAAAGAGTACAAGTTGTTTAAAACAATAAAAAATGAAGTCCTTGAAAAGATAGCCACAAGAGAATTACCTGATATAAGTAACGCTTATCAGCAAACTATTAAAGACTAATTTTTATTCTGAGCTGGTTTTCCGACCGAATAATCAGTTAATTATTTGCGGGGAAAATCCGGAGAGCTTTTACAAACCGGCCTTCATAATATTTATTCAAAGGAGTGGTGGTAACTCCGTATGCCTTACCTGAAGTGGAATGTATAAATTCAATTTCAGAACCATTGTTGGATGAAATAATACCCATATGTCCGATTTTGCGAATGGTGCTATCTGTTCCTGTAAACAGGATCAAATCACCGGGTTTAGAATCGTGTAAACTTATTTTGCGCTCCACATTGCCAAAATCTATGGTTGA
>JBBRCI010000031.1:0-30822 GCA_038204935.1 Sphingobacteriales bacterium
CTTTAGACTCAGATCTCAAAGTCTTTAGGTGCCTATATCGTCGGTGTCCACCTCTTCCCATTCCGAACAGAGAAGTTAAGCCCGCCAGAGCCAATGGTACTGCCGTAACAGGTGGGAGAGTAGGTCGGTGCCCAATTTTATTCTAAGCCTTGTACAGTTTCTGTACAAGGCTTTTTTTGTGTGGAGATTTTTCTGTTCCAAGAGATATTATTCACCCCGAATCAACATAAAAATTAGCTATTTTTTTAATAGATGATGTTGTAATTATAAAAAACTGTATTCAAATCAACGTTATTGCTTATCTTAGCGGCTATAATTAATCAACATGAATATTAGTATAGGATCCCGTAGAGAAGTTTTAATGCATATTGAAAAATATATGCTTGAAAAAATGCACGAGTACCTGAAACCCATAGATACCAATTGGCAACCTTCAGATTTTTTGCCTGATTCTACAAAGCCTGATTTTTATAACGAGATCAGAGATCTTAAAGAAAATGCAAAAGACCTTTCTTATGATTTAGTGGCTGTTTTAATAGGTGATACCATCACCGAAGAAGCTTTGCCTACATATGAATCATGGTTAACAATGGTGGATGGTATTTCTAAAGATGAACAAGGTGGATGGATGAAATGGGTTCGTCACTGGACGGCTGAAGAAAATCGCCACGGAGATCTTTTGAATAAATATTTATACTTATCAGGACGTGTGGATATGCGCCAGATGGAAATATCTACTCAGTATTTAATTGCTGATGGGTTTGATATTGGTACCGGCCATGATCCATACAGAAATTTTATTTATACGAGTTTCCAGGAACTGGCAACAAACGTTTCGCACAGAAGAGTAGCCTCTTTAGCTAAACGCGATGGTGACACTTTGCTTTCAAAAATGTGCGGGGTAATTGCATCAGATGAAGCCCGTCACGCGAAAGCATATAAAGATTTTATGATGCGTATTTTTGAAGTTGATCCTAGCGAAGCTATGATTGCTTTTGAAGATATGATGCGGAATAAAATTGTTATGCCGGCACATTTCTTACGTGAAGTTGGATTAAAGATGGGTCAGACATTTGGGCATTTTACAGATGCTGCACAACGTTTGGGCGTTTATACCGCTGTTGATTATGTGGACATTATGAAACAATTAATTGAAGAATGGCAAATTGAAGGAATTCGTGATTTAAACGAAGCCGGAGAAAAAGCCCGCGATTATGTTGTTAATTTACCGGCAAGACTTTTAAGAGTTGCGGAAAGAATGAAAAATCCGCAACTGGAATATAAATTTAGCTGGATAGCCGGCTAGGTAGACAAAAAAACCGACAAGAAATGTCGGTTTTTTTGTTCTAAATTGAATTTAGTTCCAATTAGTTCCACAGATTTTCCGGATATTCTCCGCTATTCACAAGTTTATCTATACTTTCCTGTACAATGGGTTTATCTTCTTTATAAGTAACACCAAACCATTGGTTTTGAGTTGGGATAACTTTAAAGGTTGCTTTTCCGTCTTTTATTAACTCATCAGCAACCAATGGAATAAAGAATTCAGATTTTGGATTCTCTGCGTTTGCTAACGCGAAGTCCTTAAACATCTTAGCAGACATGTCAAAAATTTCAGGAGTGAATCCCCAGAAATTCATGGAAACACGGGCATCATTTTTTAACGTATTTTCTTTGCCATCTTCTTCGTAGGCTACTCCTTTGTCTTTGAAATAAACCTTCGTTCTTTCATTAATGTCAGAAAGATTTCCGTTTTCATCAACTACACAAACACCTCTTGAGACAGAACCGTGTTCTGATAAAGTTTTATCGATCTGATAACCAACCATAGAGAATTTAGAATCATCTGCTTCTTTGGTTAGAAAATCAAACATTTTCTGATAAGCTTCTCTGCCGTAAAAATCATCTGCATTAATTACACAGAATGGTTCTTTAACCGCATCGCGGGCAGCTAAAACTGCATGTGCAGTTCCCCATGGTTTTGCACGTTCTATTTCGTGATCAATGCCGAAAGGCTTTAAGTCAAATGATTGAAAAACGTAATCGGTCTCAATTTTACCTTTAAGTTTAGGTTCGAATATGGCTTTGAAATTATCATCAAATTCTTCCTTAATAATAAATACTACTTTGCCAAAACCGGCTTTAATAGCATCGTAAATAGAATAATCAATAATAGTTTCGCCGTTTGGACCAAATCCGTCCGTTTGTTTCATACTACCGTAACGGCTTGCCATTCCGGCAGCTAAAATCAGTAAAGTTGGTTTCATTTTTAAAAATTAATAGTAAATAAAGTTTATGACTGTTTAATAAGTCAGATTAGCTAAAATAATAATAAGTGAATTATAATAAATAATGTGTGGCAAATTTATTGGTTAATTGGTTTGGATTAAAAACCAAATAAACTTCCTGAACTTCTTCGTGGTTTTTTACCGGCCAGCATTCCGAACAAACCTCTTACAATTGCGCTACCAATTTGCCTGGTTATTGGCGCATTAATAACTTTTTCCATGGTGCTTTTTTCCGCACGAACACTTTTTTGAAGTTTTTCTTCCTCTTTCTGCTGTTTTAATTCTTCGCTCGCTTTAACCACTTCTGCCTCATCGGCTAGTTTTTCGTTTATTTTTGCTGTCAGTTTTTCATAAGCACTTTCCGGATCTAAAAGCTCTTTATACTTTTCAAATACCTCACTAGATTGAATCAAGGTGTCGATATCTGCAGCTGGAAGCGGTCCCATTACAGATCTGGGTGGAGTTAAATGTGTTGCAACCACTTCTGTAGGAATGCCTTTTTCATTCAAAACTGTGATCAGAGCTTGTCCTGTTCCTAAGGAAGTTAAAAGCCTGTCTATCTCATAAAATTCTGATTTTGGATATGTATTCACTGTTTTTTTCAAAGCCTCTACATCATTTGGTGTAAAAGCTCTTAAGGCGTGTTGAACACGATTACCTAATTGCGCCAAAACACTTTCAGGAATATCCGTTGGAGATTGGGTGCAGAAGAAAACTCCAATTCCTTTCGAGCGGATCAATCTGATGACTGTTTCTATTTGCTCCAAAAAGGCTTTTGGAGAATCTTTAAACAATAAATGAGCTTCATCAAAAAAGAATACCAGTTTCGGTTTATCCAAATCGCCGACTTCGGGCATGCTGTAAAAAATCTCTGCTAATAAACTTAACAGGAAGGTAGAAAATAAAACAGGCTGACTCTGAACATCAGATATATTTAATAAGCTGATCATACCTTTTCCATCCACACGATTAAAAAGGTCCTTCACGTCAAAAGATTTTTCTCCAAATAACTGCCCGAGTCCCTGTTGTTCAATCGCAACAATTTTTCTCAAAATTGTACCGGATGTGGATGTAGAAATAGAACCATAATTTTCTTTTATTTCCGCAGCTCCGGGACCGTCAGCTAGATAGGAAATCGTCTTTTTTAAATCATTCAGGTCAATTAAAGCTAATTGATTATCGTCAGCATATTTAAAAATTACGGCTAATACTCCGGCTTGAGTTTCATTCAGATCTAAAATTTTTGATAATAATACCGGCCCGAATTCCAGAATGGTTGCACGCATTTGCGCTCCCTGTTTTCCGGTCAACGAATATAATTCGACGGGAAAACCTGTTGGTACAAAAGGTTTTCCTAATGCTGAAGCTCTTTCTTCCAGTTTGGGATTTGTCGGGCCCGGCTGATTCAGGCCGGAAAGGTCTCCCTTTACATCCAGCATAAAAACTGGAACGCCCGCATCCGATAATTGCTCGGCAATTAATTGTAAAGTTCTTGTTTTTCCTGTTCCGGTTGCACCGGCAATTAACCCGTGGCGGTTCATCATTTTTAAGGATAAATTCACTTCCGCTTCCGCGATAATATTTCCATCCAGAATTCCGGCACCCAGGTAAATAGATGCATTTTGCGTATTGTATGAAGCTTTAACTTTATCGGTAAACAATTGGGAAGTTTCCATGCAGGTGTTTTATGTTTTCAATTTACAATTTTATCTAACAAAAGAAGAGGCGTCTTGATTTCAGAATGCCTCTAATGATTTTAGATTACTAGTGTGCAACTATTTTAGTTTTGACCGGTTTCACATATTTTTCCAGCCAATTATCCATTTCCCACATCATATGCAAAACAGATTCGCGGGCAGAATATTCATGCGCTTCCGAAGGCAAAATAACTAAACGTGTTGTTGCTCCATAACCTTTAAGCGCATTAAAAAAACGTTCGCTTTGCAAGGGGAAAGTTGTAGAATTATTATCTGCTTCGCCATGTATCAGCAATAGCGGACTTTTAATTTTATCCGCGAAAGCGAAAGGGGACATTCTGTTATAGATTTCCGGAACTTCCCAGTAAGATCTTTCTTCCTGCTGAAAACCAAAAGGAGTTAATGTTAAATTGTACGTTCCGCTGCGAGCAATTCCGGCTGCAAAAAGATCTGTATGTGCCAATAAATTTGCCGCCATAAATGCTCCGTAAGAATGTCCACCAATGGCAATTCTTTTCCGGTCTGCTACACCCATTTTTACCAGAGTATCTATTGCTGCCTTTGCATTGTATTTAATCTGATCAATAAATGTATCATTCGGCTGGTCGTTGCTTTCTCCAACAATAGGCATATCTGCATTGTCTAATACGGCATATCCCTGAGTAACCCAATAAACCGGAGAACTGGTACTTATGCGGGTAAATTTATAAGGAGAGCCTTTTACCTCTCCGGCTGCGGCCGAGGTTTTAAATTCACGAGGGTAGGCCCACATTAAAACTGGCAAAGTGCTGTCGGAAACGCTGTAATTTTTAGGCAGATATAAAGTAGCGCTTAAATTTAATCCGTCGAGTCTTTTATAGTTAAGTTGCTGTTTTGTTATTCCATCCAGTTCCGGGTACGGATTTTGAAAATCTGTTAACTGCACTCTGCTGGAGTCTGTCAGTTTAATTAAATAGTAATTGGGAACTGTGTCTACAGCTTCACGACTGGTAATCACAAATTTATTGTTATTGAAAAATACAGGTTTTTCAAAATACGGAGCTTCAGACTTGAATAGCGTATCAGTTAACTTTGTGCGTGTATTAAATTTCAAAATAAAAGGTTTTTCCCCTTCCGGCGATGCACCGTTGCTGATTGAAAAAACGTTGTCTTTTTCGGTAAGCAAAACATCACGTTTATATTCATTCTTTTTGGTCACAAAATAGCCCGGATCACTATAACCATCTTCATAATATCTGTCGAATAAGTTAACACGATAAGTTTCGTTTCCGGGTTTAATAAATACACGACGCTCTGCCCGGGTTTTCCACCATCGCTCTGTAACCATTGCCAGATCATTATCTGCCCATTCAATTTTGTTAAAACGCAAATAGCATTCAGCCAGTTTGTGCGCCGTTTTTTTAAACGGGGCGTCTAGTGTATAAATAATATCTTTTATCGGAACTTGCCTTTCGGGATCACCTTTATCCTGAGCCTCTACCCAATACAAAGTTGCAGATTTATCATTTCTCCATCCAAATTCTCGGGGTCCTTCAGCTACGCCATCAAAACCTGCAGGAATATGATCTGCTAATGGAGCTTTAAAAAGTGTTTTCACCAGTTTCCCTTTTACTGTGAAAACTTCTGTGTTGTAGGGAAAATATTCGGCGGGAACAATGTAAGAATAAGGGCGGTTTATCTTCTCTGTAAGAATGTATTTACCATCAGGAGAAAATTCAATATTTCTATAGATGGCAGTTTTTCCCCAATCCTCAGATTTCCCATCCAAATTAACCAGCTTTAATTGTGAAGTGAGATAATAGTCAAAAAGCAATTCCTGGTAAGGACTTTTGATGAGATTCTGATAAGTTTTGGAAACAGAAATTTTGCCTTTATTTTCCTGAACGTATGGACCTTCGGGAATGATGTCCGGAATTGGAACTTCTCCCTGGTTTTCATCAACAAATTTTGCGAGTAATGATTTCCCGTTAGGTGCCCAAATAAAAGGTTTATTATAGGTATCGTTTAAGTAAAAATCCGTCAGCCGGCTGGCTTCCATCGTTTTTAAATCGGCAACCCAAAGTTCAATTCCATACACAGACTGGTTGCTGAATGCTATTTTAGTTTCATCGGGCGACCAGGTTACATCTGCAATTTTTAAAACATCGGGTAAACCGGAAAATTCAAAATCTTCATTTTTCTTTACGGATTTAACACTAATTCCATTGTAATAAGCCGTGCGACTTAAACCGTTTGTTTTTGGATTGATTCGCAAACCTGCAATTCTCACTTCCGGTCGGGCAACTTCAGCAATGCTTGGTAACCCCGGATTCTGCAGAAAAAGCATCATACTCCCATCCGAACTAATTTTAACCGTAGGCTGCTGTGGCGCATCAACCAAATCAATAATAGTTTGCGGCGGCTTTTGATAGGTTAATTCATCCTGCGCAATGGCATAAAAATGAAGCAGAAATAATACTGAAAGTGCGGACAGGGAAATTTTCATAGTTAAAAAAATATCTCCTGTTTGTGGCAGGAGATATATAAGTGTTTTTTATTTTATTGATCTGAAATCATGATCGACCTCTATATTTAATAGTGACTCATAAATAAGGCGAATTACATTGTCGACATCTTCTTTATGGATCATTTCTACAGTAGTGTGCATGTAACGCAAGGGTAGCGAAATTAATGCCGAAACTACACCTTCGTTAGAATAGGCAAAAGCATCTGTATCTGTTCCGGTAGAACGGGAAGAAGCCTGGCGTTGGAAAGGGATACTATTTTTCTCAGCAACTGAGATCAATAATTTGTTCAGGTTTGTTTGAACAGCAGGTGCATAAGAAACAACCGGACCTTTTCCGCAAGCCAAATCGCCCTGCGTTACTTTATTGATCATTGGTGTTGTAGTGTCATGTGTTACGTCTGTAACAATGGCAACATTTGGTTTAATTCGGTTTGCAATCATTTCTGCTCCGCGTAAACCAATTTCTTCCTGAACAGAGTTGACAATGTATAAACCAAAGTCCAACTTTTTCTTGTTCTCTTTCAATAAACGGGCAACTTCGGCAATCATAAAACCACCCGCACGATTATCTAAAGCACGACCAACATAGTAGCGATCATTCAAAACCATAAACTCATCTTCGTAAGTAATTACGCAGCCCACATGAATTCCTAATTTTTCAACTTCTTCTGCAGTTATGCAACCGCAATCCAAAAATATATTTTTCAAGGTTGGGGCTTCCTCTTTTTCGCCATTTCGGGTATGAATTGCCGGCCAACCAAAAACGCCTTTTACAATTCCTTTGTCTGTATGAATATTTACTCTTTTAGACGGAGCAATCTGATGATCCGATCCACCATTACGTATTACATAAATTAAACCTTCTTTGGTGATGTAATTTACATACCAGGAAATCTCATCAGCATGAGCCTCAATAACAACTTTATAAGAAGCTTTAGGATTGATAACCGAAACCGCAGTTCCGTAATTATCTACATACTGCTCATCAACATATGGTTTTAAATAATCTAACCATAAACGCTGACCTTCCCACTCGTAACCTGTGGGTGATGGATTGTTAATATAATTTTCAAAGAACTGAAGTGATTTGTCAGTCACAACTGAAACGTGTTTTGTTTCTTTTTTAGCCATTAGATGTTATATATATTAATTGTTTAAAGAAAGTTCCATAATTTCAAAATCATGATCATCCTTTTTAAATGTATTCCCTGTAGTTGTAAAACCAAATTTAGTATAAAAACCTGCAGCGCTCACCCGGGAATTGCACCATAATAATTCAGCATTTTCTGATTTGCTAAAAGCGATGATATATTCCATTAATAAAGTGCCGTAGTTCTTTCCCTGAAACTCTTCAACAATTGCCAATTTGCGGAACTGAGCTTTATTATTGAGTTTAAACCAGGAAACTACACCAATCAGTTTATTGTGGTCGAACAGTCCAAAGTGTATGCCATCCTCATCATTTGCTAATTTAACATCAATCAATTCCTTTTCGGGATACATAACCTGATGCCTTAAATTCCAGGTTAATTCTGCAGGAATTTGTTCAATGTGTGGACCCGCGGTTTGCATTTTTACAAAGGAATATTTCCGTGTTTCTTTCGCGGATTATTGACCACTTTATTTTCAAGCATCTTAAATGCTTTAATTAATTTAATCCGCGTATGCGATGGCTCAATTACCTCGTCGATAAACCCACGTTCTGCAGCACGATAAGGGTTTGCAAAAATATCTGAATATTCTTTTTCTTTTTCCAGCCACTTTTCATTCGGATCTTCCGCCGCAGATATCTCTTTTTTGAAAATGATTTCGGCAGCTCCTTTAGCGCCCATAACGGCAATTTCTGCAGTTGGCCAGGCATAATTCATATCTGCACCAATATGTTTTGAGTTCATTACATCGTATGCTCCGCCGTATGCTTTGCGGGTAATTACAGTAATCCGCGGAACCGTAGCTTCGCAAAAAGCATATAATAATTTAGCACCGTTGGTAATAATGGCATTCCATTCTTGATCTGTTCCGGGTAAAAATCCGGGTACGTCTTCAAATACAAGTAATGGAATATTAAAACTATCGCAAAAGCGAACAAACCTGGCGGCTTTAGTTGATGAATGAATATCTAAAACTCCTGCCAGAAAAGCTGGTTGATTGGCCACAATGCCAATACTTTTTCCGGCTAAACGGCCAAAACCGACCACAATGTTTTCTGCAAAATCTTTGTGAACTTCTAAAAATGTATCAGAATCAATAACCATATCAATCACCTCACGAATATCATAAGGCTGAGAATTATTCTCAGGCATAATATCATTTAATCCCGGACGGTTTTCATCTTCGGCTTCGTATGCTACTGATGGAGTATTTTCTTCGCAATTTTGAGGCATGTAACTCAGTAATTGTTTTACATGATTTATTGCTTCAATTTCATTTGGAACAGCAAAATGTGTAACACCAGATTTTGATGCATGTGTAGAAGCACCGCCCAATTCTTCGGAAGTAACTTCCTCATGTGTTACCGTTTTAACTACATTTGGCCCGGTTACAAACATATATGAGGTGTTTTCAACCATCAATACAAAATCTGTAATAGCAGGCGAATAAACTGCTCCACCGGCACATGGGCCCATAATGGCAGAGATTTGCGGTACAACTCCCGACGCCATGGTATTGCGATAAAAAATATCGGCGTAGCCACCTAAGGAAACAACACCTTCCTGAATACGGGCACCTCCCGAATCATTCAGGCCAATAACGGGAGCACCGTTTTTCATAGCCAGATCCATGATCTTGCAAATTTTTTCGGCATGAGTTTCAGATAATGATCCGCCAAAAACGGTAAAATCCTGAGAAAAAACATATACCAGCCGACCATTAACAGTTCCGTAACCTGTTACAACTCCATCGCCAGAATATCGTTCTTTTTCCATTCCAAAATCGGTTGAACGATGAGTTACAAACATGCCGATTTCTTCAAAAGAACCCTCATCTAATAAAAAGTGAAGACGTTCACGGGCTGTTAATTTTCCTTTTTTATGCTGACTGGCAATTCGAACTTCGCCTCCGCCTAATAAAGCTTGCTCTCTTTTGTCTTGCAGGGCTTCTATTTTTTTATTCACAGTATTCTTGGGTTTTTATAAACTTTAATGGTCGGGCGGTAAAAATACAAAAATGTAATCTTAACTAACCTGCAAAATTAATCTGGAAATATTTTAATTGCTATAGATATTTTTAGGCTAAGATTTATAAAACTATATAGGATAGGTCTGAATGGAGCATAAAACGTTTGTAATTTCAAAGACACAAGTATTAATTTCTTTATTATTGATAGAAATTTAGATAGTTTTGCAGCTTGAAAAATAAAAGTAATCTATCTGAGGGGCATAAAAAAGGTTTTAAAAAAGCGTGTTTGTCCTTATTTATTTTTGTTTTTTTTATAAAATTAGTCTTTGCATTGTTGCCGTTTATTGCCCAGCAGGTTGATAAAAAGGCACTTTATGCTATTATAATGCAGTTGGAAGTGGAAGACAATTCCAGTAAAGAGCAAAAGCAAATTGAGAAAAAAGATTGGCTACATCCTATACACACCAATATTTTATTTTCAGAATATAAAGTCATAGTTCTTCCCAAATACTTTGTATTTGACGATAAAGCGCTTCAAACTTTTTTCCCCAGCGTAGCAACTCCACCACCTAACGTTTAAATCTTCTTCTGATTTTAATTCTTGCCGGATGAGCCATTTATCCTGATAGGAATATTATGAATTTTTTTACAGTTATAAAGTTGATGTTATGAAAGTTGATCGCAATTTCGGATCAGCATTGAATATTAAGAAATATTTTTTGCCCAAAAATTTAAAGAGGGATTTACCCTCAAGTATTGTTGTATTCTTGGTGGCCCTTCCTCTATGCCTTGGGGTTGCATTGGCATCCGGCGCTCCATTGTTTGCCGGAATTTTAACAGGTATTATCGGTGGTATCGTTGTTTCTTCAATTAGTGGTTCACAGTTAAGTGTTAGTGGCCCTGCGGCTGGATTAACCGTAATTGTTTTTAGTGCAATTGCGTCTCTGGGTTCTTACGAGACATTTTTGCTGGCGGTATTGCTAGCCGGAGTTATTCAAATTGTTCTTGGAATAGTAAAAGCAGGTATTATCGCCAACTATTTTCCTTCATCTGTTATTGAAGGTATGCTGGCTGCTATTGGAATAATTTTGATTCTAAAACAAATTCCTCATGCGGTTGGATTTGATTCTGATTATGAAGGAGATCAGAGTTTTTCTCAACTAGACCAGGAAAACACATTTTCGCAAATTATTGGCGCATTAAGTCATATCAGTGTAGCAGCAATCATAATTAGCATAATTTCTATGTTATTGTTGATTTACTGGCCCCGTGTAAAAAAGTGGAATGCTATTCCCGCACCCCTTTTAGTGGTTATATTGGGCATTCTTTTATCCGTATTTTTTCAGAATACGCCATATGCGCTGAGTGGAGAACAACTAGTTTCTATTCCAATTGTTAGCAGTTTTACAGAATTCAAGGGTTTATTCTCCATGGCAGATTTCTCTCAAATTGGAAATCAACAGGTTTGGACAATTGCTTTTACAATTGCAGTTGTTGCCAGTTTAGAAACGCTTTTAAGTATTGAAGCTGTTGATAAAATAGATCCAATTAAAAGAATAACGCCTACAAACAGAGAATTAATTGCGCAGGGTGTTGGCAATATAACCAGTGGTTTATTGGGAGGAATACCCATGACATCGGTAATTGTAAGATCTTCTGTAAACGTAAGTTCTGGCGCAAGAACAAAAATGAGTTCAATACTACACGGCTTATTGTTGTTAATATCCTTGTTGTTAATTCCATTTTTACTGAATAAAATCCCATTAGCTTGCCTTGCGGCTATTTTAATCTTTACAGGATATAAATTAGCTAAACTGGAATTATTTAAAAAAATGTGGAGAGAAGGGAAAGATCAGTTTATACCCTTTGTTGTTACTATAATTGCTGTAGTTTTTACAGATTTGCTTAAAGGTGTGGCTATAGGAATGCTTGTTGGTGTGTTTTATATTTTACGTACTAACTTGCGAAATCCATATTTTTATAAAATAGAAATGGTTGATGATAAAAAAGTGATAAAAATTAAGCTTGCACAAGAAGTATCTTTCTTAAATAAAGCAGCTATTCAATATACGCTTACTCACCTACCAAAAGATTCGGATGTAATTATTGACGGCACAAATTCTATGTTTATTGATAAAGATGTATTAGAAATAATTAACAACTTTCATAATAATGCATACACTAGATCTATTTCGGTCCAACTTGTTAGTATACAAAATCATTACGACGTACCTCCACTAAAAAGTTTAAATTACAAACACTAAATCCTTAAAAATTCAATAATGAAAAATATAAATAATAATAACGATAAAGTACAAGCCAGAACCTATCAGGATTTACTTCAGGGAAATCAGGACTGGGTTAAAAAAGAAACAGAACTTGATCCGGATTATTTTAAAAATCTAGCTTTACAGCAGAATCCAGATGTACTTTGGATAGGCTGTTCTGATAGCCGGGTGCCCGCAAATGAGGTTACCAATACCAAACCCGGTCAGGTTTTCGTTCACCGGAATATTGCAAATGTTTGCGTGCATTCTGATATGAATATGTTAAGTGTTCTGGATTATGCAGTGAACGTTTTAAAAGTTAAACACATTATTGTAGCCGGACATTACAGTTGTGGTGGTATAGAAGCAGCTTTAAGCAGTAAGCAATTTGGTTTGATAGATAACTGGCTTCGCCACATTAAAGATGTTTACAGATTGCACAGCCAGGAATTGGATGCAATCACTGATCATAAATTGAAGGTAAACCGACTTGTAGAATTGAATGTTGTAGAGCAGGTTTATAATTTATGTAAAACGACGATTGTTCAGAATGCTTGGGCAAACCGCGATGATTTAGAGATACATGGCTGGGTAATTCAATTGGATTCAGGTTTAATTAAAGATTTGAATGTTACCGCGAGTTCAAGCGAAAATATGGGGAAAGTTTTTAACCTCAATCAGGCTGAATTGAAATAATATGTTGCAAAACATAAAAAAAGCGAAGATCAACTCTTCGCTTTTTTTGGTTTAAATTAGTCGGTTATTCCTGCTCTAAGAACGGATAACGATAGTCTGTTGGCGGGTCAAAAGTTTCTTTAATTGTTCTAGGTGAAACCCATCGCAATAAATTGATCATAGATCCGGCTTTATCATTTGTGCCGGAACCGCGGGCGCCGCCAAATGGCTGCTGACCAACAACTGCCCCTGTACACTTATCATTGATGTAGAAATTACCTGCAGCATTTCGCAAAGCATGTGTTGCAGCTTCTAAGGCATATCTGTCCTGAGCTAAAACAGCTCCGGTTAACGCATAAATTGAAGTGCTGTCTATAACCTCTAAAGTTTTTTCAAAATCCTTATCGTCATAAACAAATATGGTTAATACCGGTCCGAATAATTCTTCGCACATAGTAACATACTTTGGATCTTTTGCCAGAATAACTGTAGGCTCGATAAAATAACCTTTAGATTTATCATAATTGCCTCCGGCGATGATCTCTACTTCAGAATCTTTTTTGGCTGCATCAATATATTTTGCCAGTTTATCAAAAGACTTCTCATCAATAACGGCATTTATAAAGTTGCTGAAATCTTCTGTCGGACCCATTTTTAATGTTTTAAGGTCGCGAATAAGCAATTCCTTGATTTGTGGCCAAACAGATTTAGCCACATAAACACGTGACGCCGCAGAACATTTTTGTCCCTGGTATTCAAATGCTCCACGCAAAATTGCAGTGCTGGATGCCTCAACATCTGCAGAACCGTGAACAAGAATAAAATCCTTTCCGCCGGTTTCACCCACAATACGTGGGTAGGTTTTATATTTATGAATGTTAGTTCCAATAGATTTCCAGATATCCTGAAAAACAGAAGTTGATCCTGTAAAGTGAATTCCGGCAAAATCAGGATGATTAAAAATTACATCACCTGCATCCGGACCTGAAACGTAAACCAGATTAATGACACCGTCTGGCAATCCCGCTTCGCGGAAAATCTCCATCAAAACGTTTGCAGAATAGATCTGCGTATTTGAGGGCTTCCACACCACTACGTTACCCATCATGGCAACAGAAGTTGGTAAATTTCCGGCGATAGCCGTAAAGTTAAATGGAGTTAAAGCAAACACAAATCCTTCTAAAGGGCGTTGTTCTAAACGATTCCAGCTTCCTCTTGGAGAAACCGGTGGCTGCTGCTTGTAGATCTCCGTCATGTATTTTACGTTAAAACGTAAAAAATCAATCAGCTCACAAACGGCGTCAATTTCTGCCTGATAAGCATTTTTTGACTGCCCCATCATGGTTGCAGCATTTAATTTATATCGGTATTTTCCGGCAATTAAATCAGCAGCTTTTAAAAATATAGCAGCACGATGTTCCCACGCCATATTTTCCCATTGAGATTTAGCTGCTAAAGCTGCCTTAATAGCCTCTTCAATATGACTTTTATCTCCCTGAGAGTAATATCCTAATACATGTTGATGGTCATGCGGTGGGCGCATAGCCACTTTTTTATCTGTATGAACCTCTTTTCCATTGATATACATGGGCACATCAATTTCCTTTGAGCGAGCTTCTAAAATAGCCTGTTTTAACAGAGCACGCTCTTTTGTTCCGGGAGCATAGCTTAAAATAGTTTCGTTTACCGGATGTGGTACATTAAAAAATCCTTTTAGCATAGTTTGGGTTTTTGTTGCGCAAAGATAGGATTTTTGAAAAGGATAAGCTTAAAGTTTCGGGATATGATGTATGAACCGGGTTAATTGCGGGTCATTTTAATTTCGCTTTCGCTGATTTTATCTTTAGGATAGTTATCATCCCAATTTTTAGGTTCAGGCGGACCGAGTTTATTCACGGAACTGGCAACAAGCATCGAAACGGTGGCATCGCTGGTTACGTTTGCAATTGTTCGGCACATGTCCAGGGGGCGGTCTATAGCAAATATCAAGGCTATCCCGGCAGGATTAACGCCTATGGATTCTAAAACAATAACCAACATTAAAATGCCAGCTCCGGGAACCGCTGCTGTTCCGATGGAAGCTAATGTTGCCGTAAAAACAATACTTAGCTGATTTCCCAACGTCAATTCATAACCTAAAGCCTGACTAATAAATACCGCAGCAACGGCTTGGTATAAGCAGGTACCATCCATATTTACGGTTGCGCCAATTGGCAATACAAAACTGCTGACTTCCTTTTTTACGCCCAAATGCTCTTCAACGCGTTCCATGGTTACGGGTAAAGTTGCCGCACTGGAACTGGTTGAAAATGCGACAAGCTGGGCAGGTGCAATTCCGCGAAGAAATGTTGCAGGGCCCATTCCTGTAAAAATTCTAATCAATGCAGGGTAAAAAATCAAGATCAATAATGCCAATCCTAATAAAACTGTAAAAGCATATGCACCCAGTGCAATAAAAATATCCGCCGAAGGCGATTCTGCAACTAATGCAGCCAATAGTGCAAATACACCATAAGGTGCAGCAAGCATAATCAGATCAATAATTTTTAAGATAACTTCATTGGCTCCGGTAAAAAAAGCTTTCAATGGATCTGAATATTCTTCTTTTACCATTACAATTCCAATCCCGAAAAGGATAACAAAAAATATAACCTGCAGCATGTTTCCGTTAGAAGACATGGCACTGAAAAAGTTTTCTGGTACTACGTCAACCAAAGCTTGTAAAGGCCCGCGTTCACGGGTTTCTTCTGCCAATTCAATCTTACTGCCCGCGTCTGCACTAAAGCTGGCGCTTAATTCCTGTTGCGTTTGGGCGCTAACAAACCTTCCGGGATTTATCAGGTTCACACAAGTTAAACCAATTGTTACGGCACATAAAGTGGTGAAAATATACCATCCGAAAGTTTTGCCACCCATTTTAGATAACTGGGAAATATCCTTCATGTCAGAAATTCCCTTGATCAGAGAAGTTATGATCAGCGGAATAGCAATCAATTTTAAAAGATTGATGAAAATTGTTCCGAATGGTTTTATCCAGTTGATGATAAAATCAGATCCGCCGGAAAATCTTATAGCAAAAATTCCGGTGAGAATTCCAAATAAAATTCCAATGAGTATTTGCCAGTGTAATGCAAGTCTCTTCATCCTGCATAAGTTAAATTAAATTATTTAAACAGCTTCAATTTCGGAGCTAAAATTTCTTTATGCGATCTTTTAAATACTTAGAAAAGACAAGCATTTTACATAATTAAAATGGGAATATTAATTATTTATAAGCGCATTATTTTTATTAATTTAGTTATAATGTAATGAGAGTCAAAGATTTAATACAGAGTTGAATTAATCAAATCGTTAATAAATATAATCTCATGAAAAATCAAATTAAATTTCTTTTGCCGGCCTGTTTCATGCTCTGCATGATTTTTTCTACAAATGCTGTACAGGCTCAAAATCCAAAAATGGATAAGGACAAAGACAAGATGAAAATGGATCATTCTATGTCTGATATGCCTTATACCGCAACTTATTCTTCTAAATTTGCAATGGGCGATCCGGCTCATTCCAAACTAATCCTTGATATCTGGAAAGATTGGGACGATAATATGGTTGACAGACATGCAAGTATGTTTGCAGATACAGTTACCATGATTTTCTCGAGTGGAGATATAGTGAAAGGCAAGGAAAAAGCCATGTCTATGGCAAAGGATCAGCGAGCTGGTATGGGTAGCGCCAAAAGTACCGTTCATGCTTTTATGAGTTTAAAAAGTTTGGATAAGAATGAGAACTGGGTTGCTGTTTGGGGGGAAGAAGAGGATACCGATAAAGATGGCAAAAAAACAACAACCGCCCTTCACGAAATATGGATGTTGAACAAGGATGGTAAAGTTGCTTTTATGCACCAGTTTTCCGGGAAAGTTCCGCAAGGCCAGTAATAAAAATTTTTAAAACTCCGCCCAAAAAGCGGAGTTTTTATTGGTTAAATTCTGAAGTGCGAATTTCTTTTCCAGCAATTCAGAATGTGCTCCATCCCAAAGGTTAATTCTTTTTTGAAGACAACGGTTTTGCTGTAATTATATTTGAAAAACAAGTCAGGTTTTTTTAACTGCAGGTTTTTCTTCGAGTCCGGATGTTCGGAGTTCGCGTTCTAAAAAGAAGTTTAAAGCAGTTCTTAAAACCGCAATTGCGGCAAGTTGGCCAATATCATCCCAGGTTGGCGCAATGGCTGTGGCAAGTATATCAGCGCCAAGCAAAAGTTCTAAAGCAACCGTTAGAGAACTGCCAAATTGAATGCGTATTTTTTGGTTGACTGTTTCTATGTTAGGCTTAAATATGTGATTAACGTACCGAAACAAAAACTGAATTAGGGCGATTCCTATAACTACGGCAGCCAGAATTTCTACAAAGCTGCTTAAATATTTTGTAATAAGTTCCGCCCATTCTTTCATAAAATCTCTGTTTAAATTAGTGGTACAACATCAGTTTGCAAACATTGTTCAGAGCTGATGATTCAACATGCTGTAATTATTCTTCAACAGAATATTTTTCAATTCCCTTGGCAGGATGCCATTTAGACTGTGGTTCATAATAATTCCATAAAGTTTTAGAGAGGTTTCTGATCAGTTTAAAGCCTTCATTGTCGGATTTCCAGGATGTGTCGTGCTGATTGCTGGTTATAATGCAGAAAACATAATCGCCATGAGGAGCATTTACAAGTACCACTTCAGATCTTGACTGATCTACTGCTCCTTGTTTCGAAGCAACCTGCACAAAAGGTGGGATTTGCGATAAAGCTTCTTGATCCCAAAAAATCCGGATCAAATTTCTATACATACGCTCGCTGGCAGATTCTGAAACGGCATTACCCTGTCTGATTTTTTTTACTAATCCGGCCATTTCTCGCGGACTTGTTTGGCCCCAACCATATTTTTTCCGGTCATTTTCTCTGCCGTCTGTGCGGGAATTTACCCGGGTTTTTTCAAAGCCATTTTCTGCCAGCCAGTTGTTTATATATTCGCCACCAACCAATTTTTGTAGCCATAAACTTGCCGTATTATCACTAGTGGTGATACTTAGCATTTGGACTTTGCCCAAACTAATTTTTTCGCCGTCTTTAAAAGATCCCAAAATATCTTCACCTTCATATAATAAGCTATCGCGATAGATCAGCTCCTGATTATAGTTCAATTCACCTTTTTCAATTTTGTCTAAAACTCCAACCATAATCGGAACTTTGATCATGCTGGCTGTCGGGAAGATGGTATCTGCGTTTATTTCTGCAATTTTTCCGGTTTTTAAATTTTCAACATAAATGCCCACATTTCCGTGGAAATCCTGAACCAGCTTTTGTAATTTAATTTGAAGTTTTTTATCTGTATTTGTCTGAGCCTGGACAGACAAGGAGGAAATAATCAGGAGGATAAGAATGCAAATTTTATTCATTCCACAAAATATCAAAATAAGCAGGTTTAGTCAAGAACTTTCGCAATAAAATCAAAAATGTATTTTTACAACAAAAAGACTTGATGAAATTTTTGCGCCTGTTGTTATTTCCTGTTTCATTGCTTTACGGTTTAGGCGTAATTATCAGAAATTTGGGATATGATTTGGGTGTGCTGCGCTCCAGAAAATTTAAAGTTCCGGTAATTTGCGTTGGAAATCTGGCAGTCGGCGGTTCCGGTAAAAGTCCGATGACGGAATACCTGGTGAAACTTTTTCAGGACGATTATAAAATTGCTACGCTCAGTCGTGGTTACGGAAGAAAAACCAAAGGTTTTTTTACCGTAAATACAGCTTCATTTGCCGAAGATGTTGGCGACGAACCTTTGCAGTTCAAACAGAAATTTCCGGAAATTACAGTTGCTGTTTGCGAAGACAGAGTGGAAGGAATTAAAGAACTAAACAAAGAGAATGAGTTGATCATTTTGGATGACGCTTACCAACATCGGGCCGTAACGCCGGGATTTAGTGTTTTGTTATTTGATTATGCTTCAGTTCAAAAAACACAATGGCTTTTGCCAACCGGCGATCTTCGTGAGCCGATGTACGGCAGATATAGAGCCAATGTTATTGTAATAACCAAATGCCCGGTTAATATCAGCGAAGACGAAAAAGAGAAAATTAAAAAACGGATAGCACCGAATTCTCATCAAAAACTGTTTTTCTCCTTTCTGAATTATGGTGATCTTAAATCATTTTTAAATCCCGGGAGGGAGATAAAACTTGAAGAAATTAATATCGAAACCCAGGTTTTGATCTTAACAGGAATTGCAAATCCAAATCCTTTGCTTAATGAGATTAAAAAGCATACCCAGCATATTAAACATCATAAGTACCCGGATCATCATCTCTTCAGCAAAAAAAATATACTTAAACTTGTAGCAGATTTTAAGCACCTCCCGGGAACGGATAAATTAATTATCAGTACCGAGAAAGATATTCAGCGCTTAAAAACTGTTTCTATACAGAAACTAATTGGTGATCTTCCGGTTTATTACCTTCCGGTGAAGGCACAATTTCATCAGCGGGAAGCTGAAGAATTTAATGATTTTATAAAATTATATGTTACAGAACACGCAGTTAACAACAGAATACATTAAGAGAAAAATTGGCGATTTTGAACCAGAAATCGGGATAATATTAGGAACCGGGCTTGGTGGTCTGGTAAATGATATTGAGGTTGAACACTGTATGATGTATTCTAACATTCCCAATTTTCCAATTTCAACTTTAGAATTTCACTCCGGAAAATTAATTTTTGGAACCTTAAGCGGTAAAAAAGTAGTTGCCATGCAGGGCCGGCTTCATTATTATGAAGGTTATGATATGAAGCAAATCACTTTTCCTGTTAGAGTGATGAAAATGCTGGGTATAAAAAATTTGTTTGTTAGTAATGCAAGCGGGTCCTTAAATCCGGATATTAAGAAGGGCGATCTGATGATCATTGAAGATCATATTAATATGCAGCCGGATAATCCGCTTCGTGGAAGAAATATGGATGATCTCGGTCCGCGTTTTCCGGATATGAGCCAGCCCTATAATCTGGAAATGATTAAAGAAGGGTTGGAAATTGCTAAAAAGTATAATATCAATTGCCATAAAGGGGTTTATATTTCTGTTAGCGGACCTAATCTGGAAACCAAAGCAGAATACCGGTATTTGCGCTCAATGGGTGGCGATGCGGTTGGCATGAGTACTGTGCCGGAAGTGATCGTGGCAAATCATATGGGTTTACCTGTATTTGCCATTTCGGTAATTACGGATGAAGGTTTCCCGGAAGATTTAAAACCAATCAGCGTGGAAGAAATTATTAAAACTGCAACGGCCGCAGAACCGGGCATGACCAAAATATTAAAAGATCTGATCTCTAATCTGAAATGAAAAAACTCTGCAGTTTAGTTTTATTTTTTCTGCTTGGCTTTACAGGAATTCAGGTTTTGGCACAGGTTAGTGATTTAGATTCCTTGCGTAAAATTGAAGAAGAAGATGTTGATTCGGTAATTATTACTGCCAAATTTATTCGCTATGCTGATTTGAAAATGCTCAAAAACGGTACTCAAACCAAACAGATAGATACCACACTCGCTAATTTTCAAAATTATAGTCCTTTATATCAGCCAAAATCGCCAACAATTGGCCTTGGCAATTTAGGAGTTGCTTACCGTGATCTGCTTTTCAATCCTTCAAAATCCATTGGCTTTAATGTTGGATTTCATTCTCTTGACAATTATGTTTTAAAAGCAGAAGATGTAAGGTATTATCGTGCTAGGTCTCCGTACACCGAATTGTATTATGTAAACGGAAGTTTACAGGAGCAGGTTTTTAGAGTTACACATACACAAAATATTAACCCTCATTTAAATGTTGGAGCAAATTACAATCGTATAGGAGCAGAAGGTTTTTACATAAATCAGAAAGCTGATCATTTAAATGCTGATTTTTTTGCCTGGTACGAATCGCCAAACAGGCGATATAATTTGCAAAGTAATGTGGTTTTAAATACGATTAAGGCGGGAGAGAACGGTTCTATTTTAAACGACAGTATTTTCTTTAATAACAATGTGAATATCCGGAAAGATGCCGTGTATGTTAAACTGAGTGCTACAGGCGCAAACCGGCCGAAACAAACCTGGCGTCAAAACAGCTTTTTCTTGCGGCAATCATATAATATTGGCCGCATTGATTCCCTAAATGCGGATAGTGTGAATATGCAGATTTTGCCCACTCAAAGGTTTTCTCATACACTGAAATATACCCGTAGCAAATACAATTTCTTTAAAAACGAAGAAGACATAAATTCTGCTTTTCCTTCAGTTTCGGTTTCTAATCCGGTTTTGACCAATGATTCTACCAACCTGAACAATTTGCATAACGAGTTTATGTATAGCTTTTATCTGCGAGGAAAAACAGTTGGTTTTTTAAAAAATGAGGTAAAATTGGATTTGGGATTTCAGCATGATTTTTACCAATACCAGCAGAATGATTATAAGTTGAATAACTTCCAGAATATAACTTTGCAAGCCGGAATTGGTTATCGTTTTAGCGATCGTGTTAACTTAGAAGGCGACTTTTTACAAATTGCTCAGGGTAAAAATGCCGGTGATTTTTTATATGAGGCAAATACTAATTTCCTGTTAAGTAAATCTATTGGTAGAATTGTTTTGGGCGCCTATTCTCAGAATAAGTCTCCCGAACAATTATTTGAGCGGGTAAATTATCAATATCATAATTGGGAAAATTCTTTTGACAGGGTGAAGATCAATAACCTTTCGTTTTTGTACGAAAATCCAAAGTATAGTTTAACCGCCAAAGCAGAATACTATATTGTAAATAACTATTTATACTATCGTGAAAGTAGTCCTTCGCAGCAGATTGAACCTGTACAAAACGGTTCGGCCATTAATATGCTGAAGATTAGTCTGGCTAAAAATTTCCGCGTGGGTAAGTTCCATCTGGATAATTATGTGGTTTACCAGAAAAGTGATGCGCAGGATATTTTGAGAACACCAGAAATTTACTCCTACAACAGTCTTTATTTTTCTAACCTGTTTTTCAAAGTTTTAAATACCAATATTGGTTTTGATGTACGATATAATACCCGTTTTGACGCTCCCGCTTACGCGATAAATGTCGGGCAGTTTTACAACTACAATAATCCGGTGCAGTATCTTACGTATCCGGTTGTTGATGCTTTTATCAAAGCAACTTTAAAAAGAACCAATATATTTTTAAAGTACGATTATGCCAATCAGAATTTATTTTCCAAAGGTTATTATACCGTTAGTCAGTATCCCATGCCGGACGCATTATTGAAATTTGGATTGAGCTGGAAATTTTATAATTAAGATCAGGTTTTCTGCTTCTTCTTTTTTGCCGCCGGAAATAAAACGTTATTTAAAATTAGCCTGTAACCGGGGGAGTTTGGATATAAACTTAAATCTGTAGGCGGATCGCCAACGGCATGCTGATAATCTTCCGGATCATGACCTCCGTAAAAAGTCCATTGCCCTTTTCCATACTCTCCGTGGATATATCTGGCTTCATTGGCGGTTTTAGTTTCGCCCATAATTAATACATCCGGTTTGATCAGATCTTTGCGGAAAGCAGTTGTTTGTCCCATAAAACCTTTGATTACCTTGTCGTGATTTTGGGTGAGCATGGTAGGAACAATATCCCATTTTGCCGAAAAATCAAAAAGGGTGAAAAAATCATGAGTTGGATCTACCTGGCGGGTAGGAGTGGCGTCAATATTAGAAAATTCGTAATTATTGGGATTTACGTCAAGCGTGAAGTTTTGGAAAGCGAAGGTGTTGTTAAAATTTAATTTCGACTGCGCATTCGGATCGGCGCCATCATGATCAAACATGCTTTCGCAAATATCCACACCATCCGCGGCAAGCGCAATGTCAAAAGTTTCCGGACCGGAGCACATGGCAAACATAAATCCGCCGCCGGCGCAAAACTTCTTGATATTTTTTGCAACTTCCAGTTTCATTTCAGAAACTTTTTTAAAACCATTTCTTCGGGCGGTTTCTTCCTGAATTTTAACATCCTGCATGTACCAGCTGGCGTTTCTGAACGCACTCCAGAAACGTCCATATTGTCCGGTAAAATCTTCGTGATGTAAATGCAGCCAGTCATATTTAGGCAATTCGCCTTTTAAAACCTCTTCGTCATATAAAATGTCATAAGGAATTTCCGCGTAGGTTAATACAAGCGTTACGGCATCATCCCATGGGAGTTTATTTTTGGGAGAATAAACCGCAATTTTAGGTGGTTTTTCCAGCTTAACCATGTCCATATTCACAGATGGATCTGAAATGTCATTTAATATGGAAGTTACCTTCGCATCGGCAATAACCTCATAACTTACGCCTCGTATTTTACATTCTTTCTCTAAACCTGTGGTGTATTTTATCAGAAAACTTCCACCGCGATAATTTAAAAGCCATTCTGCCTCTAATCCGTTTTGCAAGGTCCAATAGGTAATTCCGTAAGCTTTCAGATGGTTTTTCTGATCCTCATCCATCGGAATAAGAATAGATGCCGCTCTGCTAATAATTGTCAGCAATAAAAGCAGAAGTGTTAATCGCCATTTTAGCATATCTATGTAAACGTTATTACTGCTTAAAGTTATGTATTTGAATAATTAAATATACTTTTTGCAAGTTTATTGGCAATTGCCCGAAATAATTAACTTTGCTGATAAGTATATTTTAAAATGAGTAAAGCAATCATAAAAACCGAAAAAGGAGACATGACCGTAAATTTTTACGATAAAGATGCTCCCAATACTGTCGCTAATTTTTTGAAACTAGCTAAAGAAGGATATTACAACGGTATCACTTTTCACCGTGTACTTAATGACTTTGTAATTCAGGGTGGTGATCCGACTGGTACCGGTGCGGGCGGTCCGGGTTATAAAATTAAATGTGAATTAGATGGCGAGAATCAATATCATGATCGCGGCGTTCTTTCTATGGCACATGCCGGACGTGATACGGGCGGTTCTCAATTCTTTATTTGCCATAGTCGTACAAATACTGCACATTTAGATCGTAATCATACTTGCTTTGGTAAAGTTGTAGAGAATGTAGATGTGGTTGATGATATCCGCCAGGGCGATAAAATTTTAAGTATTGATGTTATAGAAGAATAGTTCGTAGAGAATTTCTTTTATCAACAATAATCAAATAACAGATTGAGTTTGAAGCTGAGAATAAGATCTCATATCTCAAATCTCAATACTCAAATCTAATAATATGAATTTAAGAGGACTTGTATCCGTATCCGGAAAACCGGGATTGTTCAAATTGATCGGGCAGAATAAATCAGGGTTTATCCTGGAAAGCCTTGATGAGCAAAAAGTTAAAACTGTAGTAAATATTTCTACCGCGAAAATGGCTTCCTTAGAAGACATTACCGTTTTTGGAGAAGATGAAGATTTAAAGCTGAGCGATATTTTTGAAAATATGAAAGCAGATAAGAATGTTCCGGATTCGAAAACTGCCGATGGAGAGACTTTACGTAAATATTTTTTACATGTTGCTCCAAACCATGATACTGACCGCGTATATGCATCAGACATGAAAAAGATCATCAATTGGTATAACCTTATCAAAGATCTGCCTTTGTTTGATGAAGCGGCACCGGAGCCTTTAACAGAAGGAGCAGCTTCTGCAGCAGATATGGCACAGTCTAAAAAGCATGACACGGTTGCAGAAAAGCCCAAAGCGACCAAAGCTGCTGGAAAAAGCACAACCAGATTATCGCAAAAATCTAAATAATCTGAATATTTTATTTGATAACAAAGGCTGAAGTTTTTCAGCCTTTGTTGTTTTATGATTTTAGAAGAAATAAATGATAACTGCACCAATTGCCAGTGCTATCAAAATCAGAATCCAGAATCTTCTTTGCTCTTTACCGGGATTTATCCCTTTGTATCGGTAATTACGTTGTCCAAATGCCATATCTTAATTTAAGAAAATATTATTCATGATGATAAGGTTCGCCCTTTAAAATTGTAAAGGCTCTGTAAACTTGTTCTACAAAGAATAAACGAACCATTTGGTGTGAAAATGTCATCCTCGAAAGAGAAATTTTATCGTCTGCCCTTTTGCAAACATTTGCGTCAAATCCGTAAGGTCCGCCAATTACAAAAACCAAATGCTGCACACTGGCGAGCATTTTTTTGCTCAAAAATCCGGAGAAATGAGTGGAAGAAAATTCCATACCTTTTTCATCAAGCAAAACTACCTGGTCTGTATTTTCAATTTGTTTTAAAATTAATTCCGCTTCTTTAGCTTTCTGCTGATCCTGAGACAAATTC
This sequence comes from Sphingobacteriales bacterium, assembly GCA_038204935.1. Taxonomy (GTDB): domain Bacteria; phylum Bacteroidota; class Bacteroidia; order Sphingobacteriales; family Sphingobacteriaceae; genus Daejeonella. Next base: position 24,879 of record JBBRCI010000031.1, read on the forward strand.
TTCGTGTTCTTTACATCTGGGATTTCAACTATTTTAAAATTGATGTAATGCTTTAACCTTTTCAGGTATTTTTCAATTCCTTCAATTAAATACTTGTCTTCAGTCTTGCCAATTGTTAAGAGTGTAATTTTCATGTAATCGAGTTTGAAATACGCTTTTCTATATAAAAACTTTTACCTGATTATAGTAATTGGACCGGATTTTTTAATTACCTCATCATTAATGTCTGTGGCATCTATAATATAAAAATAGGTTCCAACAGGTAGAGGTTCATTTTTATAAATTCCTTTCCAGTTATCAAAAATATCATTTGCCAGGAACAATAAGGTGCCATATCTATTAAATATCTGAATTTTATATTGTTTTAAATTTAGAATGGTCACCACAAATTCGTCATTAATCTGATCGGCGTTTGGGGTAAATGTGTTCGGGATAAAAAGCTCATAATTCTCCCGGATCACAAATTTCCCCTTTACAATAGAGTTATCACAAACGTTGGCTTTAAATGCGGTCAGGGTGACATTAAACTCACCATAATCGGTATATAAATGAGAAGGATTTTCTTCGGTAGAAGTAGAGCCGTCTCCAAAATCCCATAAATAGGAATCAGCTTCCTGAGAGCGATTTGTAAATTTAATTAGCACAGGCGCCGAAAGTTTTGCCGGAATATTCGGTTCGGAAGTGAATTCTGCGACTGGATTTTTTAGTATTTCCGGAATTATCAGCGTATCAGAAGTGGTGCTGCAACGACCCTGAATAGCTGTTAACGTATATTTTCCCGCAAGGTTATAATCTGTAACAACTAAGGTAACCGAAGGGTCGGAGGATCTGAAATTATTAGGTCCCTGCCATAAATAAGTTACGTTTGGAACCGGATTAGTTGTTAATTGAATAGTATCCTTTAAACAAAACATTTGTTTGTTTGATTGAATAAGCGGTTTTGCCGGAATAATTGGAACATCAATTATTTGAGTTTTTGTAACAGAACATCCGGAAACTGAAGTTGCGGTTACCGTTATGTTTTTAGTTCCGGGAATGGTGTAGGTGATGGTATATGGTCCGTTTCTGGAGCCGGAAAGAATACGCACGCCCGGCCCAAAGCTTGCTCTCAGCTCCTGAAAATCCCGGGCATTGTAATTTACAGTATAACTGAATTGTGGTGTGCATGGATTATTTTCATCAACAACTAAATCAATTACCGGTGTCTGGCTTATGGGCGGAACAGTTATATTAGAAGGATCACTTGTGCATTCATTAATTGTTACAGTCAAGGTATAGTCACGGTTTACATTATAATCCGTTACCGGGATAGATATTTGAGCTTGGTTAGAACTAAAACCACCGGGACCTGTCCATTGATAAATGGCTTCGTTTTGTAAAGGAGTATTCAGAATAATGGTATCATCCAGACAATATCTGTTTTGATTCATATTGATAAGAGGTTTTTCCGGCTTTAATCCAACCGTGACTACTTTTGTTGCCACTATGGAGCAACCTTTCTCGCCAAATGCCTGCAGAACTACAGTTTTAATTCCGGGTGTTGCGTAGCTTACATTAAATGGACCTAATGTATCAGCAGAATCAATACTTGCTCCATCGCCGAAAGTCCATTTTAAAGTTAGGTAATTGGCAGCATTTGCAGTAAAAGTGTAATTCTGATCTACGGTGCAGGGTTTATCTCTGGTAAAATTAATCTCAGCGGTTGGTCCTAAAAATTCTCCGGTTCCGCCAAATTCTAAAGTAAACCCATTGTTACCACGATCAAAATTATTAACCAGCAATCCGTAAACATGCCCGGCAATCATATCTACGTAACGAACAAATCCGTCCTGTCCTTCCTGGCAACCTCCATTTTCAGAAAGATCAACGGAAGTTAAATCTAATCCCGTTTTATTAAATCGCAATTGTCCGGGACCGCTGCAATCTACCCCACGGGCGGCATTACAGCGAATTGCGTTCGAGGGATTTACGCCATCGCAACTGCCACTTGTTCCAAAGTCGTATAATACCCAGTCTATATCATCATTGGCTGTGGGTGTGATCACAAACGTTAAAGTTCCGCTACTTGCGGCCGTCCATTTATACCATGCACTATTTTGTTCTGTAGCTAATCCGGGCAATTCAAGACAGGTTCCTTTTGCTTCATTATTATCTAATCCGGCACCCGAAACATCGGTTTGAGTAAAGCTTTCTTTACTGCAGAGCGTGGAGGCCGAACTGCAATCCTGCCCAGGTTTAACAATTGGGTTGTAATTGTTTATACAGAGTTTAAAGGTTCCGGAGTTTGCTCCGCTAACGCGAATTAAATAAGTTTTTCCAATGATTAGTCCACCTTTATATAAGGTGGTTACGTTGTTTGAGCTGATAATGGCAGAAGGGTAAATAACGCCATCGCAGGCTTCACTAAGTTCAATTACCGGAACCAGCAAAGTTCCGCCTAAAGTACCGGTTCCGTCAGAGTTACCGCTTACAGAAATATTCACATCAAAAGCACGGGCCGTAAACAGAAACCAAACGTCATTATTGCCGGCATTGATAGTCGTAAATTCCTGTGCAGAAGAGCAGTAATTATCGACACTGGCAATTACTTTGGCGTTTTGACATTCATCATTTGATGGCTGCGAAAAGCAAAAAAAAGGGGACAGGAATATCAGTAAAGCAACAAGTATCTTCATATTAAAAGTGGCAGCTTATAAATATACTAAAAAGCCCTGCTCAAATAAATGGGCAGGGCTTAATGTTTATGAATTTCTACGTTTATACGTTTTGATTCTTTCTGATAATATTTAAAGCTCCGCCAGCTTTAAACCATTCAATTTGCTGTGCATTGTAAGTATGGTTTACAGAAAAGGATTCTGAATTTCCATCTTTATGGTGCAACTGAATAGTAAGTGGTTTTTCTGGTGCAAAAGAATTTAATCCACAGATATCGATTATATCATCTTCTAAAATGCGGTCATAATCATTAGGATCTGAGAATGTTAAAGCAAGCATTCCTTGTTTCTTCAGGTTAGTTTCGTGAATACGTGCAAAAGATTTTACCAAAATAGCACGAACACCTAAATGACGAGGCTCCATAGCTGCATGCTCACGGGAAGAACCTTCACCATAATTTTCATCACCAACAACTATACTTCCAATACCTTCTGCTTTGTACGCACGGGCAGTAGCAGGAACCGGTCCGTATTCTCCTGTTAAGCCATTTTTAACATTATCGGCTTTTTCATTGAAGAAATTGGTTGCTCCAATCAGCATGTTGTTTGAAATATTATCCAAATGACCACGGAACTTTAACCACGGTCCGGCCATAGAAATATGGTCTGTAGTACATTTTCCTTTCGCTTTGATCAATAATCTTAAGCCGGTAATGTCTGTACCTTCCCATGCTTTAAACGGAGCTAACAATTGTAAACGTGCGGAATCATCATTTACAATAATGCTAACCTGACTTCCGTCTTCGGCGGGCTCCTGATATCCTGCATCTTCTACTGCATACCCTTTTAATGGCATTTCTAATCCCTGAGGTTCGTCCAACTTCACATCTTGTCCGTCTTTATTTTTCAGGGTGTCAGTCATCGGGTTAAACCCTAAATGACCAGCAATAGTTAAAGCAGTAACAACTTCAGGCGAAGCAACAAAAGCATGCGTATTCGGGTTACCGTCATTACGTGCTTTAAAGTTTCTGTTGAAAGAAGTTAGTATCGAGTTTTTGCGGTTTGGATCAGTGCTGTGTCTGGCCCATTGCCCGATACATGGTCCGCATGCATTTGCTAAAACCACACCACCCATTTGCTCAAACGTGTCTAAATATCCGTCACGTTCTACAGTATATCTTACGAGTTCAGATCCGGGAGTAATTGTAAATTCAGCTTTAGCAACTAAATTTTTATCAACAGCTTGCTTCGCGATAGACGCCGCACGGGTAATATCTTCGTAAGATGAGTTTGTACATGAACCGATCAGACCAACTTCCAATTCTTCCGGCCATCCGTGTTCGCGAACAGCTGCAGCGAATTGAGAAAGAGGCCAGGCCATATCCGGAGTAAATGGTCCGTTAATATGAGGCTCTAAAGTAGAAAGGTCAATTTCTATAACCTGATCAAAATATTCTTTAGGATTGTTGTAAACTTCTTCATCGCCGGTTAAGTGTTCTTTAACCTCATCAGCAAGATTTGCGATTTCTTCTCTGCCTGTACCTTTCAGATAAGTAGCAATTTTTTCATCGTAACCAAAAACAGAAGTGGTAGCTCCAATTTCAGCGCCCATGTTACAAATTGTTCCTTTTCCGGTCGCAGAAAGTGACTGAGCACCTTCGCCAAAATATTCCACGATGTAACCGGTACCACCTTTTACAGTTAAAATTCCGGCAACTTTAAGAATTACGTCTTTCGCTGATGTCCAACCGGAAAGTTTTCCGGTTAATTTAATACCAATTAGTTTAGGGAATTTAAGTTCCCATGCTAATCCGGCCATTACATCGCATGCATCAGCACCACCAACACCAATTGCAATCATTCCCAATCCACCCGCATTTGGCGTATGAGAATCTGTACCGATCATCATTCCTCCCGGGAATGCATAATTTTCCAAAACTACCTGGTGAATAATTCCGGCTCCCGGTTTCCAGAAACCAATTCCGTACTTATTAGAAACAGAAGAAAGGAAATCAAATACTTCTTTATTCTGATTATTTGCGTTTATTAAATCTTCTTCAGCGCCAACTTTTGCCTGTATCAGGTGATCGCAATGCACCGTTGAAGGAACAGCAACTGTTGGTCTGCCTGCCTGCATGAACTGCAAAAGTGCCATTTGCGCCGTCGCATCCTGCATTGCTACTCGGTCCGGAGCAAAATCAACATAGGTTGATCCACGCTCATAAGCCTGAGAAGCTTTGCCTTCCCATAAATGGGCGTATAAAATTTTTTCTGTCAGAGTAAGTGGTTTGTTAACAACTTTGCGGGCCGCTTCTAAGCGAACACCATAATTGTCGTAAACCTTTTTGATCATATCTAAATCAAATGCCATATTATTGATTGATTTTAAAGGTAATTTCTATTTTAGAACTTTAGGCGAAGTTACAAAAAAGAGGTTTAAATTTTCCTTTTAAGTGCTAATTCATCTGTAAGCAAATATTTTTTATAAAATAATTAATTTTCATTTCTTAAGGATAATTGATTTTTAAACTTGCCTCATTTAAGTTCAAATATTAAAATGATAATTATTTTTAAATATTTCTTTCCTATACGATTTTATGAAATGCTATCGTTGCAGCGTTAGAAGCACATAATTTCTAATAATTATCAATCCCGCTTATTCTAAATTTCTATCTTGATAAGAAAAATTTTAATTTTAAAAGATTTTTGCGTAATCTTTATATAAATTATCTCTCTTCAATGATTAAACCCTTCATCCAAACTTTAGAGCAAATTGCGCCTTTAAGTGATGGCTTAAAAAAAGCTTTTAAGAAAGGCTTTAAAAAGGTTGAAATTAAGAAGGGGCAGATTTTACTTTCTGAGGGGGAAGTTTGCAGCAACGCTTACTTTATGGTAAATGGTCTGGCCCGACTTTATTATTTAATTAAAGGCAAAGAAGTAACCAATAGGTTTATTCTTCCTAAATCTGTTGCCATTTCATATTATTCTTTTTTCTCCCAAAAGCCATCCTTTGAATATATAGATGTTTTAAGTGACAGCAGGGCGCTTGTGATTTCTAAACAGGAAATGGATAAAATTTATCTGGATTTCCCTGAACTGCATAAAATCATGCAGGGAATGTTGCAGCAATCGCATATAGAAAGTGAGGAACGGGCCATGATTCTTAGAAAGTTATCAGCCAAAGAAAAATATTCCATCATGCGTTCCAAATTTCCTGAGGTTTTTAATAGCGCCTCTACAGAGCAAATAGCTACGTTTTTAGGCGTCACCCGTGAAACTTTAAGCAGAAT
>JBBRCI010000032.1:0-30460 GCA_038204935.1 Sphingobacteriales bacterium
AGGTATTTTCTCACCATAACCAACCAGATCCATTAAGTTTGGATCTGCACCTTCTCTCGATAAGTATTCCTTCACAGCCTCGGCCCTTTCTCTGGAAAGATCAAGATTATAATCTGTGGAGCCAAGATAATCAGCATGACCCGAAATTTTTATTGTAAAATTTCTTTTTCTCAACCAATTTGCTAAAACTTTTAAATTCGGATAAGAACCAGGTTTTATTGTTGCCTTATCAAAGTCAAATTCTAAATTACTTATTGCCTGAGCTACAACCTGCTTATCTTCTTCTGAGGCCAAAGCCCTAACTTCTCTGTTGTCAGAAGTTTGAATTCTACGAGAGTTTTGTTGAGTATTAGTTTGCACGGTATCCTGCGAAAAACTGTTTGTATATATAAATAAGAAAGCCAGTAGCGCAGAAATTTTAATAGGTTTTGATTTCATAGCATTCAGTTTGAATTAATTATTTTGATTAATGAAGAAGCGGATAATATTATAAGTTATTTTTTAATCAATTGTTTACCATATACATACGAAATTATTTTTGACAGGATTTTCATTTTTGAAAATAAAAAAAGGCGCCTTTTGAGCGCCTTTTAATGATCAAAACTTTTTTAATACAGCGTAAATTCGACTCTTCTGTTTTTTTGTCTTCCTTCCTCAGTATTATTACTTGTAATTGGCTGGCCTTCGCCAAAGCCTAAAGCAGAAATTCTGGATGGATTTGCACCTTTGCTAACCAAATAAGCTTTGACAGATTCTGCCCGGTCCTTAGAGAGTTTCATGTTTGAAGTATCGTTTCCTACATTATCTGTATGTCCGGCTAATTGCAGACTAAAGTTTTTATTTATAAGTAATCCTGCAACTCTATCTAAGCTTTCAAAGGAAGTTGAGCGGAGAGATGCTTTGCCGAAGTCGAATTCAAGATTACGAATAGCTTCTGCTACAACTCGTTTATCTTCCTCCGTTACAATTACCTTCACGGGATTGTTAACTGTAACAATTAAAGGACAACCTGCTCCATCTACCTGAGAACCACTGGGAGAATCCGGACATTTATCAAAATAATCGGAAACACCATCCTTATCCGCATCATTTAAAAATTTCTTCCATTCTGCATTAATTTCATCAATGCGCTTGGCATTATCAGCTCTTTCTGCACTTAACTCTTCCCGTAAGGCAGCATTTCTAGAAATATAATCTGCTTCTAAAGCGGCAACCGGATTAAACGTAGAAAGTTGAGACTTTGATTTTGAACCTAAGGCAAATTCTAATCCGATATGTCCGAAAGAGAATTTATCATTTTGCGGTCCATTTGGATATCCATCAACGTTATCCGCATCAACAAAGTTCATCGTATAACCCAGATCCAAATTAATTCCTTTAGATAAAGTAAATTTTAAACCTGCTCCTACTGGGATAAATAATTCCCGAATATTATCTGAAGGTTTGTATTCCACCTGGTTACCGGTAGAAGTAGTTAGCAAAGTGGTATAACTCATAATTCCTGCTCCGGCATTGATATAAGGTTGAATCACATTCTGCCGATGCATCCAGTAAATATTAGCAAGCGTAAAATTGCCGCTTAAACTTCCGGAATATTCCAGCGTGGTTTCAAATGCCGAAAACGGACTATTCAAAGAACTTCCGTTACCCAATAATTCTGAATTATCGCCTTTCATTTTTCCTGCTAAAAATTCAGCCTGAATGCCAAACGCCGGAATAATTTGTTTTTTTATATAGCCACCATATCCTAAATCTGTTTTCCAGGAAGTAAAATCATTTTTACCAAATGGAATTACGGGAGATAAAATTCCTGCGTTAAATCCTACTGACCAGGTTCTAAAAGAATTTGGAGATGAAAAAGGCTTAATGGTAGTTGTGTTAGTATCCTGCGCATATAAACTTCCCGAGATGGAAAGTGCAGTTATTAATAAGCTTGTTTTTAGTGAATGGGGGATCATTTTATTCTAATTAGTTCATATTGTAGCAAATGCTATAAAATCAGGCAAAAGGTACTAATTCTATTCAGTAGTCAGGAATATCTTTTGTCATTAATAAAGAAAGCCATTGATACATATTGTGGGCAAAATTTAATATCCTATCGGGAAATATTAATTCAATAATTTCGATGTAAATCTAATATTATACTGAAATGTTAATATTTATAACTTAAAATGCAAAATAATGGCCTTAAAAAATTAAGCAATTTGATATATCGATCAAAAAACAGATAAAAAATCTAACCGTTTGGGATATTTTATAAATAATTTTAAATATTTTTATAAAATAATTAATTAAGAAGAGTATTTTTGGAACCAAATAATACCATAAACCAGTTAAATATGTCGAGTTTACGATTTCAAGCACTTAATGCGGTACTTTCAAGGACAATTCCTGAAGTAAAACCCCCATCATCTAAGATTTCTGACTTCTATGGAGTAAATGTTTTCGATAAAAAGAAAATGAAAGACTTTTTATCGAAAGAAGCATTTATCAGTATTAATAATTCTATTGATCTTGGCGAACCACTTCATATAGAAGTTTCTCATCAAATTGCATCAGCAATGAAAGCCTGGGCAATGGGAAAAGGCGCTACTCATTATACGCACTGGTTTCAACCTTTAACAGGAACCACTGCCGAAAAACATGATTCATTTTTTGAACCAACAAGTGATGGTTCTGCAATAGAGCATTTTTCTGGCGAAGCATTGGTTCAGCAGGAACCGGATGCTTCCAGTTTTCCAAGTGGAGGAATCAGAAACACATTCGAAGCACGTGGATATACTGCATGGGATCCTTCTTCTCCCGCATTTATTATGGAGAGCAAGTCTGGAAAGACATTATGTATCCCAACAGTTTTCGTTTCATACACCGGAGAAGCTTTAGATTATAAAGCTCCATTATTAAAAGCTCTTTCCGCTTTAGATAAAGCTGCAGTTGATGTTTGCGGATATTTTGATAAATCGATCACCAAGATTACTCCTTCTTTGGGTATTGAGCAGGAATATTTCTTAGTAGATATTGCTTTATATAATGCCCGTCCGGATTTATTAATGACCGGTCGTACTTTATTTGGCCACATGTCTGCAAAAGGACAGCAATTGGAAGATCACTATTTCGGTACAATTCCAGAGCGAGTGTATGCTTATATGCTTGATTTTGAAACGGAAGCATTAAAACTGGGTATTCCATTAAAAACCAGACATAATGAAGTTGCACCTTCTCAGTTTGAGTGTGCTCCAATTTATGAGGAAATAAATTTAGCTATCGACCATAATCAATTATTGATGGATCTGATGGAGAAAGTTGCTAAGCGTCATAATTTCAAGGTATTGTTGCATGAAAAACCATACGCCGGTATAAACGGATCTGGTAAGCACAATAACTGGAGTATGATTACCAATACAGGTAAAAATTTGCTTTCACCGGGAAAAACTCCAAAGAACAATTTAATGTTCCTTACTTTCTTTGTGAATACCGTTAGAGCAGTATATGAGCATTCAGACTTATTACGTTCTTCAATTTCATCTGTGAGTAATGATCACCGTTTAGGTGCCAATGAAGCTCCTCCGGCAATTATTTCAATCTTTCTGGGAAGTCAGTTAAATGAAGTTTTAGACGAAATCGAAACTGCCAGAATCAGCAAAAAGATTAAAGAAGATAATACGTTATGGTTAGGAATTCCAAAAATTCCCCAAATCCTTTTAGATAACACAGACCGTAACCGTACTTCTCCTTTTGCTTTTACAGGAAATAAATTTGAATTCCGTGCGGTTGGTTCTTCTGCAAATTCATCAGCAGCTATGACTGTGTTGAATACAATTGTAGCAGATCAATTGATTAAATTCAAAGTAGAAGTTGATAAATTAATTAAAAAGGGAGAAAAGAAAGATATTGCTATTTTAACAATCCTGAAAAAATATATTAAAGAATCTAAAGATGTTAGATTTGAAGGAAACGGCTATAGCGACGAATGGGAAACTGAAGCTGCAAGTCGTGGTTTGTCTAATATTAAAACAACTCCAAAAGCTTTGGATGCTGATATTAGCGAGAAAACGATGGAATTATTTCAGCGAACGGGAGTTTTCAATGCCCGAGAAGCGCATGCTCGTCATGAGATAAGATTAGACAGTTTCTACAAAAAATTGCAGATCGAAGCCCGGATTATGGGTGAGCTTGTAAACAGCGTGATTATTCCTGCTGCAATTACCTACCAAAGTAAATTGGTTGAAAACGTTAGAGGTTTGAAAGACATTGGCATGGATGGCGACTCGATCAAAGCTCAAATGGAAATCATTACAGATTTATCCCGTCATATCAATTTCATCAAAACCAATGTTGATGAAATGATTGAAGAACGTAAAAAGGCTAATGTAATCGAAGATATACGAGAGAAATCTATCGCTTATGATGAAAATGTAAAAACTTACTTTGAGCCAATCAGGTATCACGTAGATAAACTGGAGCAGTTGGTGGATGATACTCTCTGGCCTCTTCCAAAATTCAGAGAATTGTTATTTATTAAATAATTAAAATCATACTAAAGCCCCGGAAAAATTTTCAGGGCTTTTCTTTTATAATCGATTACGCGTTCGCGAATTAAACAAATTCTACAGGTTTATACCACATACTAAATTCTAACTACTAATTTTGCCGAATGTCTGATACTAAATATAATTTGAGAGGTGTATCTGCCGGAAAGGAAGATGTACACAACGCAATAAAAAATATTGATAAAGGATTGTACCCAAAAGCATTCTGTAAGATCATTCCAGATATTTTAGGTTCTGATGATGAATACTGCAATATTATGCATGCAGACGGTGCCGGCACCAAATCATCTCTGGCATATATTTACTGGAAAGAAACCGGTGATCTATCCGTATGGAAAGGCATTGCCCAGGACGCTATCATCATGAACCTTGATGACCTTTTATGTGTTGGAGCAACAGATAATATTCTTTTATCATCCACGATCGGAAGAAATAAAAATTTAATTCCTGCAGAAGTTATTGCAGAGCTGATTAACGGCACTGAAGATATTTTAGAAGATTTAAGAAACGCAGGAATTGGCATTTATTCTACCGGCGGAGAAACAGCGGATGTTGGTGATCTGGTTAGAACTATAATCGTAGATTCTACCGTAACCTGCCGGATGAAAAGAGAAGATGTTATTTCTAACGAGAACATTCAACCTGGTGATGTAATTGTAGGTTTGGCTTCGTTCGGTAAGGCTAGTTATGAGAGTGAATATAATGGAGGAATGGGCTCAAACGGATTAACATCAGCCAGACACGATGTATTTAATAAATTAGTAGCGGAGAAATTTCCCGAGTGCTTCGACCCTGCCGTTCCGAAAGATCTTGTATTTTCCGGCTCAAAAAATTTAACAGATAAAGTTTATATCAGCGAAAGCGAAGTAATTACAGCAGGTAAATTAGTTTTGTCTCCCACACGTACTTATGCTCCGGTAATGAAGGAAATCTTTAAAACTCTGCGTTCAAAAATACATGGAATTGTACATTGTAGTGGTGGCGCACAAACTAAAGTGCTTCACTTTATAGATAACCTTCATATTATAAAAGATAATTTATTCCCTGTTCCTCCCCTTTTTAAGTTGATTAAAGAACAGTCTGAAACCGAATGGGAAGAAATGTATAAAGTTTTTAATATGGGACATCGAATGGAATTTTATGTTCCTGAAGATATTGCTTTAGACATCATTAATATCTCGAAATCATTTAATATTGATGCTCGTATTATCGGACGCGTTGAAGCTTCAGATATAAAACAACTGACTATTAAATCTGAATTCGGGGAATTCAGGTATTATTAAAAATAACTTTAAACCAGAAAAGGTCCTGAAAAATTCAGGACCTTTTGCTTTAATAGAATTAATGAAATTATTTGTTCTTTTTCATTTTCAAAGAAGACTTTTCTGGTTTAGCAACCATATTATCTTTACGGATATCTAATTCGTCGATGATGTTTTTTGCACCGCCCAGAACATCAATACACCAAAGTACAAAACGAGCGTCTACAGAAATGGTTCTCTTGTATTTTTTATCAAAAGCAATATCACCACTCATAGCTTCCCAATTACCGTCGAAAGCTAAACCGATTAACTCACCGTTACCGTTAATTACAGGAGATCCGGAATTTCCACCAGTAATATCGTTATTTGAAATAAAGCAAACCGGCAAAGTTCCGTTTTCACCATATTGTCTGAAATCGCGTTTTGCATACGCATCTAATAAAGATTGAGGCAAATCAAATTCATCATCACCTTTTTGGTATTTAGCAACCATTCCATCAATATCTGTAGAAATGTTATAGGTAATACCATCTTTTGGAGAATAATTCTGAACCTGACCGTAAGAGATACGCATGGTTGAATTTGCATCCGGATAAATAAGTTTTCCTTTGTTTTGCTCTAATAAAGCCTTTAAGTAAACATTATCCAAACGATCTTTAGCTTCCTGAAAATCACTAACTACTGAGCCAAAATTTGACTTTACATAATCTGCAAAAACTAAATTTTTAGCAAATTTATAAGCAGGATCTTCTTCAAAATCCTCCATTTCTGGCTTCTCCCAAAATTTTCTGATATTTTCAGGTTTGATCAAATCACTTTTATCCCATAAATAATCTGCATAGTTTGCAAAAGTAGCCTCAGCACTTCCTTTCCAGTAATCTTCAGCAATTAAAGTAAGGAATTTTGGATGCTGAGATTTTGGAACATCATTGTAGAAAGCAGTTAAAATCTGAGCGAAGATCTTTTTATCCGCAGTTTCGTTGTAGGTTTTCTCATAGTCAGAAACCAAATCATTTAACCTGGATTTTACCTGAGTCTGATAAGCAGCGTCATCTTTTTTTGCTGCCATATTTTTTAACGCTGATTCAAAAATATTGGCATTACGTACCCATTGAGAGGCAAGTAAACCATTACTTCCTGCATATACATAATGCAGAGCGTAAGGTTCGTAGGCAGCGTAAGCTGTTTTATAATCGTTTAATAGATTCTTGTATTCCGGATTGTTTTTAAACATTTCCGCAAATGCAGATTCTTGTTTTTGCTTTTCTTCGTAAATCTTTAACCGCTTTAATTGTTCGGTTTGCCCGATATAGTATTTCCAATAGTTGGCGATGTTAGCATACTGCGAAGAAAGTTTTAATCGCGTATCAACGCTTTTATCCATTTCTTCTTTCCATGCTTTTAAACGAATGTCGCGAAGCTTAACTATGGAAGGATTCACTTCATCTGTTGCCAGTTTAACTCCGTAAGAAGTTAAGAAGCGGTCCGTTCTACCCGGATAACCATAAACCATGGCAAAGTCTCCATTTTTTACACCTTTAATTGAAACAGGTAAAAACTTTTTCGGACTGTAAGGTTTGTTCGTTGCCGCGTATTCAGCAGCCTGATTTTTAGAATCAGCATATACACGGAAAATTGAAAAATCTCCGGTATGACGCGGCCATTCCCAGTTATCTGTATCGCCACCAAATTTGCCAATAGATTGCGGTGGAATACCTACCAAACGAACATCATTAAATCTGTTGTAAACAAATAAAAGATATTGATTTGCTTTGTACAGATCTTTTACGTCTGCTTCCTGAGTTGTTCCTGCAATAGATTCTGAAGCAATTTGCTTTGAGATCTCTGCAATTTTAGCGGCTTTCTCTGCATCAGAAACACCTTTTATAGCAGCCATCACTCTTGGTGTTACATCTTCCATACGAACCAGAAAACGAACAAATAATCCCGGGATCGGCTTTTCTTCTGAAAATGATTTCGCGTAGAATCCATTATCCAAAATATTATTATCAGGAGTAGAATTTGATGCGGCTGCATCATAACCACAATGATGATTGGTAAAAATCAATCCATTTTTAGAAACTATTTCTCCGGTACAAAATCCACCGAAAGAAACGATTGCATCTTTAATGCTTGCTTTATTTACACTATACAAATCTTCGGGAGTAAGTTTAAAACCCTCCTTCTTCATTTGCTCATAATTTTTTCCGATTAACATCGGTAACCACATTCCTTCATCGGCTTTAGCCAAATTGCCTGTAAATAAGACAATTACTACAAGCCATAAGGCAAATAACTTTGTTTTTTTCATGCTATTAATTTAATTGATACACTAAGGTACAAATGATTTATAAATATGGTTTTAATTGGCAATTTTTAAGCCACAAAAAAACCCGCTTCAGAATCTGAAGCGGGTTGAAGTTTTAAGTATTTCTATTAATTGAAAATGTAACGGAATCCAAACTGAGCACGATAAGTATCAGCACCGATTGAAGTTGTATTTCCAAAAGTAGAAGTAACTGGCGTAGTTCCAGAGAAGTTATTATACTGGTAAGTTGGATTACCAGAAGCGTCTTTTCCACGTGGAGATAAGATTTGCGTCTGATTTACAAACTTGCCACCTCCCCAATTTTTGTTAATCAGGTTAGTTACGTTGAATACATCAACTCTGAACTGAAGAATGTTGTTCTTACCATTATCGCGAATGTTGAATTCCTGAATGAAAGCAGCATCAGCTCTGTAGTACCAAGGATACATAACTCCATTACGCTCAGCATATTTACCACGATTTTTACTTAGATAATCATCCTGATTAATGTATTGTTCAAATAATTGTGCCTGCTCATCAGCTGTGAATGTACGTGAAACGCCATTGGCAGTTTTGGTAACCGGAACAAATTTCAATTCGTTTGCATTATTTGGAATGTAAAGTAAATCATTTCTGTTTCCATCACCATTTAAATCACCTGAATATATGTAACTGAAGTTACCAGATTTGCTTCCTTCTCCGAAGAAAGAAATCTCAGATGAGCCAATGTTATATGACTTTTTATAAGATCCAGTGGCAATTACACGGTGACGTTGATCATCACCAGCAAATCCAAGTGGTGCATTATTTGCATCACTAACAATTGCATTATTGTTAAATGATCCACTTGCGTTACTACCAGCGTTTACTACATTTTTAGCCTGACCGTAAGTGTAAGCTGTTTTAAAGAAGAATCCCTTTCTGTATGGACGCTCAATTGAAGCTGTAGCAGAATAAGAATATCCTTTATCAGTATTTGTTAAGTAATATAAAGCGGTAATATTATCATTAATACGAGATGCATTGTTAAATGCCGTACTGCTTAATCCTAAACCTGGATATGTTGGGCGATTATCAGGACCTGAGAATGTTCCTGTAGCTGATTCCTGGTTAATGTTTTGATAATCTACTGCATTGATATCCTTTGAATATAAGAATTCAGCGGTTCCAACTAAACCAGCAAATAATTTTTTGTCAAAAGCTAAATTACTTCTCCATACTTGTGGAAACTTGAAGTTTGGATCTGTAACGTTCAGCTCATAAGTTGTTGGCAAACCAGCAGATGGGTTAGCTGGTATATATTTAGCGGGGCTCGGATTGAACGGACGAGTTGTTGTGTTATCAATAGATTCGAATCCAGATAAAACACCGTTATTACCAATTTGATTAGAGATCCAAACGAAAGCTGGACGACCAGTGAATATACCAGATCCACCTCTGATTTGCAGATCACTTTCTCCGTTTACATTGTAATTAAAACCAACTCTTGGAGATAGTAAAATTTTAGAAGAAGGTAATTTATCAGTACTTACATGTACATCCTCACCAGCACCATTTTTAAAAGTTAAAGCAGGAACATTTGCATTAAAGTAACCTGTTTTATCAAAAATTGGCATATCTGCTCTTAAGCCCGCAGTGATTTTAACATTTGGATTGGCTTGGAATTCATCCTGTACATATGCTCCTGTGTACCAAACTTTAGTTGGTTGAACTGGCTCAGCACCACCTGGTAAAGCAGAAAAACGTAATTGGAAACGTCTTAAAGAAACCGGTGATGTTGTTAGATTGTTATTAGCCTTATAAGCATTAACAGCTGTATTAAAGTCATTTACGCTGTTAAATACGTAAACACTTTGAGAACCCGGGAAGAATACGTTTTCGAATTGTAAACGCTCTACACTTAAACCACCTGTCAAAGTATGCTTATTAGCATAGTAAGTTAAGTTATTTGAAGCCTGGTAGGTGCTGTAGTTTAATTTATTGTTAGGAGTAAACGGTTCGGTACCTGCAGTTATATAAGTAGAACCAGCGTTCTGTATTTCAATTAAAGGAAATAAATCTCCGGCAGATCCACGATCTTCGTTTTGGTACGTATATCCAGCGATAAAAGTGTTTGAAAATTTACCGAATGTTGAGTTTAACTCTCCGACAACTGAATGAATTTTCTCATTCTGGCTGTAATTTGAATTTCGGAAACTTATTGATCTTGGACCATTGAAACGACTACCAAATCCTAAAGATGAAGAGTTAGAAACGGACTTATCGTTAGAAGAATTCAAATAATTATATCTGATTGAAAATTTATTCTTATCGCTGATGTTCCAATCTAAACGAGTGATAAAACGATCACCTTTAGTCTGGAAATTATAATTTTGATAAATACCGGTTTGGTATCCGATTGAAGCAAGCTGAGAACTAACTAAAGCTAATTCATCTACTGACACAGAAGAAATGTCATTTCCGGCAACCTGACCATTCTCACGTGCGAAATATGAAGTGGCAGGTGAACTATTTTTTTGTTTTTCAGCGTTTAAAAAGAAAAACAACTTGTTTTTAACAATTGGGCCACCTAAACTTAAACCGTATTGAGCAGTGTTGTAGTTTTGTTTTGTCAATAAAACATCTTTGGTTTTATCACCAATAAATTGTTCAGACTGTACATTATAAAAGAAAGTACCAGTTACATTATTGTTACCTGATTTTGTTACAGCGTTTATACCAGCGCCAACAAATCCCGACTGACGAACATCATAAGGAGCAATATTAACCTGAATCTGATCGATAGCGTCTAATGAAATTGGTGCTACACCTGTACGACCACCTGGTTGACCTGAAAGACCAAATGAGTTATTAAATAATGAACCATCAACAGTTATATTGTTTAATCTGTTATCCTGACCACCAAATGATGAACCATTTGCCTGTGGAGTCAAACGGGTAAAATCATTAATAGTCCGGCCGATAGTTGGTAAACTTGCAATAGCTTCACGGCCAATGTTAGTTGCTGCTCCAGTTCTATCTGCAGAAATAATTGCATTTTTTGCGGTTGCAGTAACCATAACTTCAACTAATTCTGTGGCACTTGGATCTAAACTTGCATTAACAGTTGCAGCAGTACCAAGAGTTAAACTTACATTTTCAACTATACGATCTTTGTAACCAATATATTTAAATGTAATTGTGTAAGGACCACCAACACGCATTCCGGGGATTGTAAATTTTCCCTGAGAATTTGTAGAAGCTGAATAACGACTTCCAGACGGATTGTGAACTGCAATTACAGTTGCGCCTGGCAATGTTTCGGCTCGTTCATCTGTAACCGTACCAGTTAAACTACTTGTTGTTACCTGGGCATACATACTGAATGCGGTGAGTAACAAAACAAGCGTAGAGAGTAAAAACTTCTTCATAAATTGTTTTTTCTTTTTTTGTGCGAATTAAATCTACTAGTTATGTGTTTTTTATTGCGGCAAAGATAATTTAGTTTTTTTAAAAAAGAACTCTCTTGCTATTAACTTAATGTTAACAAAGCACTTATTTTCAGACATTTTCACCAAAACCTCATTTTTTGAATTTAAACGCAGGTATTCAGTGTAAACATTTCTTGTTAGACGAGTAATTTGTTAGATTTGGCGCTCAATTAATCTGTTTGTAACCCAAATATTATATGAATTACGACCTTATAGTTATAGGAAGCGGGCCCGGTGGATATGTTGCCGCCATTCGTGCATCTCAATTAGGACTTAAAATTGCTATTGTAGAACGCGAATCTTTAGGTGGAATTTGTTTAAACTGGGGTTGTATTCCAACCAAAGCTTTATTAAAAAGTGCCAATGTTTTTGATTACATCAACCACGCTTCTGATTACGGAATAAAAGTTCAGGAATCTTCTGTTGATTTTAACGCAGTGATTAAAAGAAGTCGTGATGTTGCAGAAGGAATGAGCAAAGGTGTTCAGTTCTTAATGAAAAAAAACAAAATCGATGTAATAATGGGTACTGCCAAAATTAAAAAAGGCGGTAAAGTTGAAGTTAAAGGTGCTGATGGTTCCATAAAAGAATATACAGCCAAGAATACACTTTTGGCAACCGGAGGTCGTTCCCGCGAATTACCCAATTTAAAACAGGATGGTAAAAAGATAATCGGTTATCGCGATGCCATGGTTCTCCCAGAACTTCCAAAATCTATGGTTGTTGTCGGTTCGGGAGCTATTGGAGTTGAGTTTGCTTATTTCTATAATTCATTAGGAACTAAAGTAACCATTGTTGAATACCTTAATAATATTGTTCCGATTGAAGATGAAGATATCTCAAAACAATTATTGAGAAGTCTTAAAAAATCAGGAATCACCATTATGACAAGTTCAAATGTTGAATCTGTTGATACGTCTGGGTCGGGATGCAAAGTTCAGGTTAAAACGGCTAATAGCACTGAAACTCTTGAGTGTGATATTGTTTTATCCGCAGTGGGTGTTACGGCCAATTTAGAAAACCTCGGACTTGAAGAAGTTGGTGTTAAAACTGATAAAGGCCGTGTTTTAGTTGATGATTTTTACAAAACCAATATTGATGGCGTTTTTGCCATCGGCGATATTGTTAAAGGACAAGCTCTGGCACATGTGGCTTCCGCAGAAGGAATTATTTGCGTGGAAAAAATTGCAGGTCATCATCCTGAACCTTTAGATTATAATAACATTCCTGGATGTACATATTGCTCTCCCGAAATTGCATCTGTGGGATATACTGAAAAAGCTGCAAAAGAAGCTGGTTATGAAATTAAGGTTGGAAAATTTCCCTTCTCGGCTTCAGGTAAAGCAAGTGCAGCCGGAACTAAAGATGGTTTTGTTAAAGTTATTTTCGATGCCAAATACGGAGAGTTCCTTGGAGCCCACATGATTGGTAATAACGTAACCGAAATGATTGCTGAAATAGTTGTGGCCCGTAAATTGGAAACAACCGGAATGGACATTGTAAAATCTGTTCACCCGCATCCAACCATGAGCGAGGCAATTATGGAAGCTGCCGCTGATGCGTACGGCGAAGTAATTCATTTATAATAAGATTTATATAAATCGCATTGAAATACGATGATCAAATTTTAAAATCCCGGTTACGAAAGTAGCTGGGATTTTTTTTATAAATACTTCGTGAGTTTAGTGTCTTTTGCATTTAAATTTAAGATTGACTTTTTCAATTTTTCTTCTCCGGAATAATTCCGGGTTCTTCCAAATTGGTGCCCAAAACTTCATTAAATTTCTTAATGGTATAAGCTGCTAAAATAGGGGTATCTTTTTCATCATGCTGATGTAGGAAGAAATTAAGCGATTTGAGGCCTTGTTCTTTCCAGCTTAAAAGCCTGTCCGCCCATTCATCAATCCGGCTATAATCTGTTGCATGTAAACCATTTCCTACAAAACGTATAAAAGCATTTGGCGTAGGTAATTCCATATGAACACAATCTCTCCGTCCGGAAGCATCAGTAATAATGGCTCCTTTGCCTAGCGTATGCAGCATATTAAAAAGCTCGGTACGGGCAGCTAGGTCAGAAAACCAATCAGGATGGCGAACTTCTACAAAAACATCAAAGTCTTTAGGCAAATCTTCAAGATATGATTTTAGAATATCGAAATTCTTTGGCCCAAAATTATCGCTCATCTGCAGAAAACACGGCCCAAGTGTATCACCAAATTCAGAAATATTTTCAATATACTGAGTTGTTATTTCCTCCGCATTTTTCAATCGTTTTAAATGGCTGATCCCACGAGTAAACTTGGGGAAAAATTTAAAGTCCTTGCGATAAGATTCAGCCTTGTCACGCCAAGTTTGAATTTGCTCTTTCTTTGGCATATTGTAAAAAACAGCATTCAACTCTATGCTGTTAAAATGTTTTACATATTCATCCAGAAACTTCGCGTCCTTAGTCTTATCAGGATAAATTAATCCCACCCACTCTTTTCTTCCCCATTTAGCACAACCTACATATAATTTGAAATCATTATTTTTTCCCTTTTGTAAAACCGATTTGGTCAGCTCTGTTTCGGGAGGTAAAGTAAAATCTACTTCATAAAGAAGTTGCGGTTCAATTCGTCCAAAATCCATTCTTAAAATTAATAAATACTTTAATTGGAGTATGGCATGAAATAATTTAAAATTCAAACTAATTTCAATGTGTTTATTTCATTTCAATTATATTTATATAACCAAATTACATTTCAACAGACATAAAAATTTTTGATCATCAAATTTAATTTGCATGAAGAAAATATTTATACTCCTTCTGATTTTTCCATTGCTGGTTAATGCTCAAACAGATAATCGCCTGGAAAAAGAAAATATTCTTTTAAAACAGCGTATAGATTCCCTTGAAAAAAGGCTGGATGAAAAATTTTATACTCGTGTACCTAATGCTGATTTCGACAGCCGACTTCAGGATATGGTTGATAAACAGGTTGGAAGTTACATTTCTGGAAAAATTGCCCTTACCAGTACTATTATTGGTTTAATTTCTTTCCTTCTGGGATTTCTGGCAAAATATTTTTTTTCTGAAAGTACCCGAAAACAAATAGACAATAGTGTTGAAGAATTGAGTAAAAAGGTAAAAGATGATAATCTGGATGCAAAAAATAAACTGGATGATTTACTAACAGATCAAAAGAAGTTTATAAACGATACCAGCAATCTATTTGATGAACGAATAAAAGATATTAGTCTTAGGCTTGAAAACTTTAGAAACGTGCTGGAAAATCAGATACAGCAAATTAACAACACGCTAAATAAGCGAATCATAGATTTTGAAGGAACATCTCTAACCAGGTTAAAGCAGTTTGAAGATTCTATTTCGAAAAATACCTCTGAAACTTTCTCAGCAGTTCAGAAACAAGAAACGGAACGTCAAAATTTTGAAAAAAATATAACTGAAAGTCTTGATTTAAAATTCACAGAAACTCTTAGTTTTCTTTGGGCTGATGTAATTGGGGCCATGTTTGACAGGGCCGCTACTAAAAATTATGAGGGAGAAGACTTGATCGTCAATTTTGAAAAATTTCTAAAATCCAACTTAAGTATTAGTAAGGATTTAAAAATCCAATTGATTGATACACTAATGCGGTGCTATTATAGTTCAAAGAACGAGAAAGAGAAGTATGAAAACATGATCGAACTTATTCAGGATTATGAAAAAGATTACGATCTTTTACCCCAGACGTATGTGAACGCTGCCATTGCTCATACCAACTTATTTGAGAAATACGGAACAAAAGAGCTAAAAGAAACTGCCTTGTTAAATTGCGATAAAGCCATTAATAAAGAGCCCAGCTATGGTGAACCTTATGCGCTCAAACTGGAAACCTATATCATAGATCTGGAAAGAACCAGGGAGAAAAGTGATCAGAAAATAATAAAAAAAGATGTTGAAGATCTGCTCTTCCATATAAACAGCATTGAATCCCCTCTTTTAAAAGGCTATTTCTTAGAACGATTGTACACAGACAAGGAAGTAAGTTATCTGGAAAAATATATCAATATCATCAATAAAAACTACCCTGATGAATTAGCTCCCTTACGTGTAGATGTTGTAAATGCGCTCTATGAAAACTATTCTATTGCAACAGATCGTGAAAAAGAACTGATGAATAATATTTTAAATGAGGGGCTCGATTCTAAGCCTGACATCAATGGCTACTGGGAAGCAGTGTCCTATCAGAAGTCGGGAATAGGAATGAATATTTCAACTTCTGCGGTAACGCTTAAATTGCAGCAATCGTCCTTTTACCTCAATCTAATGAATATAGAATCCAATGGGATGATCTATTTCATACCTGATGTTAATCCAAAGGCAATCAACTTGGTTTGGTTTGAAAAGGAGGATAATATTAAAATGATCAGAGGAATTTTTGAAATTCAAAATCCTGAAAAATTTACATTTTGCCTTGCTGAGGAAGGAAATGAAAGACCTTTGGATTTCCTGTCTAATGCTCAAAACCGGTATTCCATTTTAGTAATGAATAAAACCGGAAATATTGAAGTTTAATTTTTACCAATAAAAAAGGGAACCAAATTGATTCCCTTTTTAAAATATCTCGATGAGCTTATTTTACTGAATCAACAATTGCTTTAAAAGCATCCGGATGATTCATGGCAAGATCAGCTAAAACTTTACGGTTTAAACCGTTTCCGCTTTTAGTTAATTTACCCATAAATACAGAATAAGACATTCCGTACTGACGTGCACCTGCATTAATACGCTGGATCCATAAAGCTCTGAATTCTCTTTTCTTGTTTTTACGGTCACGGTAAGCATATTGCAAACCTTTTTCGACTGTGTTTTTAGCAACGGTATAAACCTTGCTTCTTGATCCCCAATAACCTTTTGCAAGGTCTAAGATCTTTTTTCTTCTTCTTCTTGACGCTACTGCGTTAACCGAACGTGGCATGTTTTCTTGATTTTGATAAACGGTGTTCTTTTAGAAACTTCTTACCGGTTACCTGGTTAAAAATTAATTGTTACTTCCCGATACAAAGCATACGCTTTACGTTGCCCATATCAGCATCAGATACCATACTGGTCTGACCTAAGCCACGCTTACGCTTGTTACTCATCTTGGTTAAGATGTGACTTTTGTATGCGTTTTTTCTGGCGATTTTACCTGTTCCAGTAAGCTTAAAGCGCTTTTTTGCACTGGAGCACGTCTTCATTTTTGGCATAACTCTATTTATTTACGATTACTAATTGAATTCTCTTTTATCAGCTGATTGCCCTAAAACTTTCAGCTTATTTTTTACCTGCATTTTTAGGAGCAACGGTTAAAAACATCCGCTTACCTTCTAACTTTGGCAATTGCTCTACTTTACCCACATCTTCTAAAGCTTGAGCAAACTTTAGCAATAAAATCTCGCCCTGCTCTTTATAAACAATCGCACGACCTTTAAAATGCACGTAGGCTCTCACCTTTTCGCCAGCTTCAAGGAAACCGATGGCATGCTTCAGTTTAAACTGAAAATCATGATCATTGGTATTAGGGCCAAAACGAATCTCTTTAATTACGGTCTGTTTTGCGTTTGCCTTAATCTCCTTCATCTTCTTCTTCTGCTCGTAAATAAACTTGTTGTAATCAACAATTTTACAAACTGGCGGATTTGCGTTTGGAGAGATTTCTACCAAATCCAGGTCCTGCTCTGTAGCAATTGCTAAAGCCTCCCGAATCGGATAAATTCCTGTTTCCACATTATCGCCCGTAATACGAACTTCCGGAACCCTGATCAACTCATTGATTCTGTGCTCCGCTTCTTTCTTTTTAAACGGAGGGCGTGGTCCTCTGTTAAAGCCTGGTCTTCCTAATGCCAAATTTTATTTTCTTTATTAAACTGTAATTTCTTTAATCAACTGATTGCTAAACTCTTCTGTTGTTAAACTTCCTAAATCTCCCTGGCCATGTTTACGAACAGATACTCGTCCCTCAGCCATTTCCTTCTCACCAACTATCAACATATAAGGGATCTTTTTCATTTCGGCATCGCGTATTTTGCGACCGATCTTCTCATCCCTCGAGTCTATCAAGCCGCGAATATCGGAATTAATAAGTGATTCTAAAACTTTTTTAGCATAATCCTCATATTTTTCCGATATCGGGAGCACTATAAATTGCTCGGGTGTTAACCATAAAGGAAATTCACCAGCACAATGTTCTATCAAAACTGCAATAAATCTTTCCAACGATCCAAAAGGTGCTCTATGAATCATTACCGGACGGTGTTTTAAATTATCACTTCCGGTATATTCCAGTTCGAAACGTTCCGGCAAATTATAATCAACCTGGATAGTTCCCAATTGCCATTTTCTTCCCAAAGCATCTTTCACCATAAAGTCCAGTTTCGGACCGTAAAATGCTGCTTCACCTAATTCAATAACAGTTGTTAAGCCTTTTTCTGCTGCAGCTTCTATAATTGCAGATTCTGCCAAAGCCCAGTTTTCATCAGTGCCAATATATTTGGTTTTGTTTTCAGGATCACGTAAAGAGATCTGAGCAGTATAATCATCAAAACCCAAAGCTTTGAAAACATATAAAACCAGGTCAATAACTTTCTTAAATTCCTCTTTTACCTGATCAGGACGACAGAATAAATGCGCATCATCCTGAGTAAATCCGCGAACACGAGTTAAACCATGTAATTCGCCACTTTGCTCATAGCGATAAACAGTACCAAATTCTGCATAACGAACCGGCAGATCTTTGTATGACCTCGGTTTTGATTTATAAATTTCGCAATGATGCGGACAATTCATTGGTTTTAAGAAAAACTCCTCACCTTCCTGCGGCGTTTTTATTGGTTGAAATGAATCAGCTCCGTATTTATCATAGTGACCTGAAGTTATATATAAATTTTTATGACCGATATGCGGAGTAATAACCTGCTCATAACCGGCTTTAACCTGCGCCCGCTGTAAGAAATTTACCAGTTTCTCGCGTAAAGCGGCACCTTTTGGTAACCATAATGGTAAACCCATTCCTACTTTCTCAGAGAATGTAAAAAGCTCAAGTTCTTTTCCCAGTTTCCTGTGATCGCGTTTTTTGGCCTCCTCAATCATTAACAGATATTCGGTTAGCTCGCTTTGTTTCGGAAAAGTTACTCCGTAAATACGGGTTAACTGTTTGCGGCTTTCATCTCCACGCCAGTAAGCGCCGGCCACATTCATCAGCTTTACAGCTTTAACAAAACCTGTATTCGGCATGTGCGGACCGCGGCATAAATCGGTAAAGTTACCCTGATTGTAAAAAGTAATAGTTCCATCTTCCAGATCTTTGATCAGATCCAGTTTATACTCATCGCCTTTTTCAGTAAAATATTTAATCGCTTCAGCTTTAGAAACCGATGTTCTTTTATATTCAGACTTTGTTTTTGCCAATTGAAGCATTTTGTCTTCAATCTGTTTAAAATCATCCGAAGAAAAAATACGGTCGCCAAAATCTACATCATAATAAAAACCTGTTTCAATTGCCGGACCGATGCCGAATTTGGTTCCCGGATATAATTCTTCCAGGGCTTCGGCCATTAAATGCGCAGACGAATGCCAGAAAGTTGATTTTCCTTCTTCATCATTCCATGTTAGCAATTTAACTTTAGAATCTTCCTGAATAGGTCTGCTTGAATCCCAAACTTCGCCGTTTACTTCGGCAGCTAAAACATTGCGGGCAAGACCTTCTGAAATGGATAGTGCAATTTGATGAGCAGAAACGCCTGCTTCATATTCACGGACAGAGCCGTCGGGTAATGTAATGTTGATCATCTACAAAATGATTTATAAGTTGTGATTGTATTATAAAAAAAATGATCACCTACTACGTGATCTTTAAATTGAAGAGCAAAAATAATAAAATAAATTACACCGATTTAAAAAGATTACACCGATTTTATGAACTTTTGCAAGGATTTTAAAAGATAGGATTGATTTATTAATGCAGTCGCTTTCGCGGAGATTTAGTTTCTGCTTCCGTTGTTACGGAACTGCTCCCGCATTTTTGTACGCATTTCATCCTGCTTTACTTTCAGCTCTTGGGGAGTTAATAATTTGGCTTTTTTAGGAAGTGTAAATTCTGAGTCTTTAACCTTAATATATTCAATACCGGTAGCAACAAAATTCATTCTCGGACTTTCAACCTGCAAAACAACTCCTTCTGTCCATAATGAAGGTACGGGTGAAGCAATTAATGGTAGTTCTGTTGTGTACCAAATTGTTATCTGAGTTCCATTGTCTTCACTCATAACTGCTTTATGTGCTTCAAATCCGGCAATCTTTTTGATGTCATCATATTTAATAAAACCAACAGATTTTGCGCCTAATTTATACTCAACCAAAAATGGCTCATTTTCCATTTCAAAAGATTCAGTAACTTTTTTATCTGCAAAATTGAAGAAAACTTCACGATCTGCGCCGCCAAATCGCATCATTCTTTGTCCGCCACTTTCATTACCGGCATCCTGATTCTGACTTTCTTCAACTGTTGATTTTTGGAATTTTGCACCGTTTAAGTTATAGATAAGTTCCATTTTACTGGTTCTGTTTACAGGCATATTTGCACGTTGCGGTTGGTTTGTCTGGGCTACATCTCCCCTGTTCATGTTTCTTAAATTAACAGTTTGAGTATAATATATTACACCGGAGTTTTTTTGCTGAGCAAAAACATACGTTGTTAAAAAACAGCAAAATAATAAAGCGAAAGTGAACTGTTTAGACATATTTTTTTTTATTTGATAGATTATAGACTCCAAATGAGCTGAAAGTTTAAGGATGAAAAAAATAAATTAAACATTGCCCCAACCGCTCGCCAGAACATCAGCAATATGCATTGTTTTTATGGGCAGATTTTGTTTATCTATATAACTTTGCAAATGCAGCAAACAAGAAGCATCTGTAGAAATAATATACTCAGCTTCCATTTCTAAAGCATTATTTACTTTTTGCTGAGCCATGGCGCTGGATATTCCTTCAAATTTCACTGAGAAAGTTCCACCAAAGCCGCAACAGGTTTCTGTATCTTTCATTTCCACCATATCTAAACCGTGTACTTTTTTAAGCAAAGCACGCGGTTCATTTTTGATATGGCATTCGCGTAAAGCGCCACAAGAATCATGGTAAACTGCTCTTCCTTCCAATTCAGCACCGAAATAATCTTTTTTTGCAATGTTTACCAGAAAATCAGAAAGCTCATAAATATTGCTTTGAATAGCCCGGCATTTATTATGAACCGCCGTATTGGTGAACAAATCGTTATAATAATTTTTAACCATCCCGGTGCAGGAAGCAGACGGAGAAACAATATAACTCGTTTCAGAAAAATCATTTAAAAATTTAGATCCCACTTCTTTTGCTTCATCCCAGAATCCAGCGTTAAAAGCTGGCTGACCGCAACAGGTCTGTTCCGAATTGTATGTAACCCGGCAACCGGCTTTTTCAAGTAATTTAATAGTATTATATGCTGTTTTAGGATATAACTGATCTATAAAACAGGGAATAAAAAGCTCAACATTCATAAAATTTGGGGTAAGCAAACTCAGTAATGAGTTTTTGAAAACGCTAAATTCAGAAAAATAAATCTATTCGGGCTGAATAGCGGCAAATTCTCTTGGTTTCATATATAAAATAGACCCCAAAACAAATAATCCCAGAAGGAAAAATACCGCCAAACTTAAAGCCGAATTACGCATGCTTCCGGTAAATTCTTCGATATAGCCAAAACTGGCAAGGCCAATTACAATTGCCACTTTTTCTGTCACATCATAAAAACTGAAAAATGATGCTGTATCTGGCGTATTTTCCGGGATCAATTTCGAATAAGTAGATCTGGAAATAGACTGAATTCCACCCATAACCAAACCAACCAAAGCTGCCAAAGCATAAAATTGATATTCATTACTGATTCCGTAAGCGGTAATACATACGCCGATCCAGATAAACACTACAACCATTAGCACTTTAATATTTCCGTATTTCTTCGCAAAATAAGACATGATCAAAGCACCCAGAATAGCAACTAACTGAATAATTAAAATTGTAGCAATCAATTTAGATGTTCCCAGTTTTAAAATTTTCTCACCAAAACCTGCCGCCACCAGCATAATGGTTTGAACGCCTATTGAATAAAAGAAAAAAGCAAGCAGGTAACGTTTCAGCACATGCATCTCCTGAAGCTGATGCCATACTTTCTTCAGTTCCTGAAAACCGTTTTGAATTTTACTTTTATTGAGTTTATTGTAGTTGGGACTTCCGGCAGGCAAAACTTTAAAAGGTATTTGCGCAAAACCAATCCACCAAACGCCAACTAAAAGGAAAGATAAGCGGGCCGGGAATGAAGCATCGGTAATACCGAACCATTCTGGTTTTAGCACAAAAACAAAACAAATGATCTGCAATAAAACGCTTCCCACATATCCGTAAGCAAAACCTTTTGCACTTACTTTATCCTGGTTATCGGGACTGGCAATTTCAGGCAGATAAGAATTATTGAACATAACACCTCCGATATAACCCATCGCCGCAAGGGCAAAACAAATTACACCCAGTTCTAAAGTTTCGAGTTTAAAAAAGTATAAAGCTATACAGGCAATACCTCCCATATAAGTAAAGCCCTGCATAAAAATCTTTTTGTTACCACGATAATCTGCAATGGAGGATAAAACCGGCAGCAAAAAAGCCATAATTAAATATGCTACCGCAAGCGCATAATTAGAAAGTGCCGTATTGGTAAACCGGCGTCCAAAGAAAAAAACTTTGTCGCCATGTTCTTGTGTAGTGGTTATTATAGTGTAATATGCCGGAAAAATAGTGGAAGTGATAACCAGGTTATAGGCAGAATTCGCCCAGTCGAACATGGCCCATCCCCGGATGGTT
The DNA here is from genome assembly GCA_038204935.1 of Sphingobacteriales bacterium. Classification (GTDB taxonomy): domain Bacteria; phylum Bacteroidota; class Bacteroidia; order Sphingobacteriales; family Sphingobacteriaceae; genus Daejeonella. The sequence goes on from JBBRCI010000032.1 coordinate 22,506, forward strand.
TTCTTATTATTTTTGATAGTCATACTTAATCTAAAAGTAGAGAAATTTAGCAAATCAAAGAATGCATTCAAAAATGCCTGCCTCTCACCTTTTAGATTTCAAAATTCGGATGTAAAATGAGCTCTTTATTCCACTTTTTTCAAACTAGAAGCACCCGATTTATTATTATTTACGTGCGCCGGATTTCCCCGATACTGAATATCACTGGCACCTCTGGATCTCACGTCCAGTTCATTCAGAACATTAATTCTTAGTTTGCTGGCGCCCGAAGTTTCTATCTTATAGTTACCAACTACAAAATCAAACGCATCTACCGTAGAGGCGCCGCTCATATCCACATCATGATTTCCGGCTTGACCTTTTAAATGTATTTCTGAAGAACCGCTTGATTTGGTCAACACATTAGCGGCATTCATATCTAAATTAACTTTGCTCGATCCGCTTAAATCGAGTTTAAAATCTTTCACATTCAGTGTACCTTTATTACTTAAAGAGCTTGCTCCTGACAAATCAACGCCGGTAAAATCTGGGGAATTAATGTAAGCAGTAATGGTTCCCGAATTGCAGAAGTTGCCCTTCATATCAATTGTCAGTTTATCTCCATCAACAGATGTATGAATTTTATCCTGAATATTTTCATCGGCCACAATCCGTAAAGAATGCTGCGGAGATTGAGTTAATACCAAGTCCACAGATCCACTGGTTTCGATAAATGTAAATTGGTTTACATCTCTGTTTTGAGAAATCTGGTTGCCATTGCCTTCAATACATTTAATTCTATTACATGAAGAAAGTATTAAAACAGTTACTAATAAAATTGAAAATCCAGTGTAATTTTTTTTCATCCCTTAATTTATTAAATATTTTAGCATAAGACAACTTCTTTAATAAGGAGGTTACAAATAAATATAAAAAAGGAAGGCGGCTTCGCTCAACTTTCTTTTTCGCTCATTTTTTTTAATATCATTGAAGATATTAAAGCCGGTAACTTAAAATTAACTTAATTTATAAAATGATCAGCATAATTATTCCAACTTTTAATGAAGCCGATCAGATTTCAAATACTATCAGCAAAATAAAAAAAAGAGCTGAAATTTCCGGTTATGAAATAATTGTTATTGATGGCGGAAGTACCGACAATACTATTGAATTAGCAAAGGCTGCGGGTGTGAAAGCTATAGTTCATACAACAAAAAGTAGATCTTCCCAAATGAACAAGGGCGCAGAATTGAGTAAATACGATATTTTGTTTTTTGTGCATGCCGACAGTATTCCGCCTCCAGGTTTTCTTAAATTAATTTATAAGGCAGTTATTACTAAATCACTAAGCGGCTGCTTCAGGCTTAAATTTGATTTGCATCACTGGTTTTTAAATGCTAATAGCTGGTTTACCAAATTCAACCTGGATGTTGTTCGCTTTGGAGATCAGGGACTTTTTGTGACCAGAGAAATATTTGAAAAAATAGGCGGATTTGATGAAGATTTAATGATCATGGAAGACCAGGAAATTATCCACCGAATAAAGAAACACACAGCTTTCAAAATCCTGGATGCAGAAATAATTACTTCGGCCCGCAAGTATCGTGACAACGGTATTTACAAAACACAATTTGTGTTTTACCTCATCTGGACGATGTTTTATATGGGTTTCTCACAACAAAAACTTCTAAAGACATATCGCAAACTAACTCTGAGAAATAAGATATAAGTGAGCTCCTATTTTCCGGAGAAACATTTTTACAAAAATATCATTGTAAAGTACAATGAGCATTATTAAAAAAGTATTCGATTCTAAAGGCGGGCCTTTACTGGCTGCTACCTTTTTATTTTTGTTTGTAGCAGAAAGTCGCCGGCAGTTGCGCAAGCGAAAAGAACAAAAAGAAAAACGTGTAATTATTAATTCTATAGTCGCCATTCCCTCCTTTGGCCTCTTGCGTTTTGCTTTCCTTCCGGCGATGGTTTGGCTGGCTATGAAAAACAAAAAGCTTAAATGGGGCCTCAATTACCAGTTTAATTCAGCACCACCCTTAAAGTGGATGCTTGCTTTTTTGATAATGGATTACAGCAATTATTTATGGCATATTTTAAATCATAAAATTCCCTTGCTCTGGAGATTTCACGTAGTTCATCATTCAGATCTGGATTTAGATTTAAGCACCGCTATTCGTTTCCATTTTGGCGAATTAATTGGCTCCATATTTTACCGCGGCTTGTTTGTATTTTTATCCGGTGCTACCGCGAGACAGGTGTTGGTTTACGAAGTGCTTTTTGAAGGTGCTACTCAATTTCACCATACAAACTGGAAACTTCCATTTCAACTGGAAGAAAACCTGAGTAAAGTTATTGTAACTCCAAGGATGCACGGCATACATCATTCAGAAATTAAAGAAGAAACGGACAGCAATTATTCAGTTATATTTTCCTTCTGGGACCGCATTCATCAAACCTTAAAATTAAATATTAACCAGGATGAAGTAGTAATTGGAGTTCCGGCTTATGCCAATGCCGATGAATTAACTGCAGGTTATTTATTAGCAATGCCTTTCGGCAAAATTAGAGAATGGGATGCCGGTAAAATGAAAAGGCTGTCAATAGAAAACCACTCTCCCGCAAAAGAGTTGAAGAAGTAATTTTCTTTGATTGTAGAGATCAAAAATTAATCCTTAAATTGTAATCATTAAGAAAACAAGCTATGAACAGAACTTTAGGAATAATTTTAATTGTATTAGGTGCAGCCATGTTGATATGGACGGGATTTACTTACACCAAAAAAGAAAAAATTATTGACGCAGGTCCGATTCAGGTTTCTGCCGATCGTCAAAAATCGGTTAACTGGCCTCCATATTTGGGCGGAATATTAATTGTTGGCGGAATTATAGTTGTAGCAACGAGCAAAAAATCTTAATCAGCATATTTAAAAGCTGACAATATCGAAAACACCAACTTCAAAATCTGCTCCGGTAAGTACGTGATCAGAGTCCTCAAGAAGCTGGCCGTCAACATAAATTTTCATGTTAATATTCGCCTGCGTATTAGTATTTACCCAGGCCTGCGGCGGATAAACATTTACTCTAACAATATTGGGCGCAAACGAATCTTCTTCTTTTGCAATTTTATATGTTTGAGATTTCCAATTATCTGAGTTTATTGTAGTGCTTGAGAATGCATCTTTAGAGGATACATATTCGATTTTGTAGGCTGCAGATATGTCAGAAGTAAATTCATAACGCACATCAGCTGTATTGTTATCTTTTTTCTTACAGGAATTAAGCAGGAAAAGCAATGAAAGAGAGAAAACCAAGATGAAGAGCTTTTTCATATTATTCAAATAAAATAAGATTATTAAAACCGCTCTTCAAGCCAATCGAAAGAGTTATTAAATTTAATACATTTCTATATTATTCAAATGATTGTGAAAAAAATTAATCGGCAAAATAAATCTTAAACTACTGCTTTGATTTTGTCTCCATATTTCCTCCATTTTTAAGTTTTAATATAATCTTTTCAGCGCCACTTTTAGCCCATTCCTGACCTGCTATAATTGACTCAGCTGTAAGCTTAGGTGAAACGTACATCTTCTTTTTTGCTGTAGGACTTAGATAGTATTCGGCCAGTTTCTTTATTTCTTTTTCTGAATAATATTTATCATAAATCGGAATCATTATTTCGATCAGAGAATTGATATTCAATTCTTTACTGATATCAACACACACACTTTGCTGCATCTTTGAACCGGAATTTAAATAAGTATCAAGCGAATTTTTCATTACCGTCATACTTTGTTTAACAACACCTGTAGATTCTAGAATGATCCGAATATAATCTGCTTTTGTGTTCGCTTGAGAGTATGATGAAACAAAGAATCCTGTAAACAGAAGTAATAGAAAAAGCTTTTTCATGATTATACTATTGCCATCACCTAAAAACATTTATTAAGAATTTAGTTAGAAAACCAGATCAATAGAACTTACTGTTTTAGTTCTTCCTCAAATTTCTCGTTTTGGAGCTGCAGCATAATTTTTTCGGAAATACTTTTACCCCACTCCTGACCTGCTTTCATTGAATCTGCTGTAAGATTTGGCAATGTTGAGATAATCTTTTTTCCCAAAGGACTTTGATAAAACTCAGCCAGTTGCTTTAAATCTTCTTCTGAATAGTATTTATCATAAATTGGAATAATTAAGTCAATTAATGAATTCGCATCAATTTCTTTGCTAAAGCTATCCCAAAACTTCTTCGGAACATTTGGCATGGAAGTCTTATAAGTTTGGAACATGTTATTTATCGCTATTATACTTTGATCAGCAATTCCGGTAGACTCTAAGATTTTCCTGATATTATCCGCTTTTGATGAAGTTTGCGAGTAAGAAGTGAAATAAAAACCGGAAACCAGAATTAAAAGAAATAACTTTTTCATAAAATTTATTTGTAAGGGAGTATTCAAATATGTTTATTAAAAACTATTATTTTTAATAAAAGGGTGAACGGTAGGTATAATTGAGTAAACGGTAAAATCTAGTCCATTAAGAAAACAAAATCCATGATTTAGCATTTTATTTCAAACATAATCATGGCAAAGAAACTTTCTTTTTTTTATCGTAATAGTCTAAGCATTGTGATGCTTTCATTTATGCTTTTATTCTGGAGTGCCCAGGCATATACCGGATGGAATGTTCATAATGATGAAATCCGTGAATACGGTGGCAACGAGATTGGATTTGGCACCTATTTACATAGCGGGCATTTTATGCAGGCAACGTTTGAGAACTGGGAAAGTGAATTTTTGCAAATGGCTCTATATGTGGTTCTAACTGTTAGCTTGCGTCAGATCGGTTCGTCAGAATCAAAACCCTTAATTGGTAAACAAGAAGTCGACCGGGAACCAAAACCATTTAAAAATGCTCCCTGGCCGGTAAGGAAAGGTGGATTTATTTTAAAAATATATCAACATTCTCTTTCTATTGCTTTTGTTATTTTGTTTCTCCTGAGTTTTATTTTACATGCATTTGGCAGTTGGAAAAGCTTTAATGTTGAACAGGATCTGAAGCATTTACCACACGAAAGATTATCAGAATATATGACCCAAAGCCAGTTCTGGTTCGAGAGTTTTCAAAACTGGCAAAGCGAGTTTCTGGCAGTTTCGGCGATAGTAATTTTGTCGATTTTTCTAAGACAAAAAGGATCTCCCGAATCAAAACCTGTTGATGCACCACATTGGGAAACGGGAGAATAATTTATTTGATAAATGAATTATAAATTGAATTTTTGGAAATGGAATTCCGTTTCGAATGCATTTCTGCGAAAAAACTAATAGGACTAAAACTAAATATGTCCTTGAGTTCAAACCACACATTTGAACTCTGGAAAGAATTCATGTCACGACTTAATGAGATTCCAAACCCGGTAAATTCTTCATTATATTCTTTACAGGTTTACAATTCTTCTTATTTCAGCAATTTCAATCCGGATAATACATTTGATAAATGGGCTTTAGTTGAAGTGGAGAATTTAGATCTTATCCCTGAAGGAATGTTTAATTTCGAGCTTCCCGCAGGAAATTACGTCGTATTTACTTACAAAGGAAAAGCAAGTGAAGGACAAAAAGTCTTTGAGTATATTTTCACAAAATGGCTTCCTCAATCCGGCTATATTTTAGATGAGCGACCGCATTTTGAAATATTAGGAGAAAAGTATAGTAATGTAAAAACGGATTCAGAAGAAGAAATTTGGATTCCGATTAAGGGAAGCAATTAATCTCCTATTACATTCCTTTCCATTATTCTGTATATTGAATTACAATTCATGCACAGCAAATGATCAGATATATCTCATCGGTTTTTACAGAGAAATTTACCGGCGACCCCTTAATTGTAAAATCTCCGGGACGCATCAATATTATTGGAGAGCATACCGATTATAACGAAGGTTTTGTATTGCCTGCGGCCATTGATAAAGGAATTTACGTGGCCACTGATAAAAACCAAAGCGATCAGATCAATTTATATTCGGTTCAATTTAATGAAAGCTTCTCAATTTTGTTGAGTGATATTGCTCCGCAAAAAAGCTGGCCCACCTATATTCTAGGAGTTGTTTTTCAGCTTCAGCAAAAAGGTTATCCTGTAAAAGGATTTAACATGGTTATTGATGGCGACGTTCCTGTAGGTGCCGGTTTATCCAGTTCTGCAGCTGTAGAATGTGCGGTGGTTTACGCGTTGAATCAGCTTTTCAATTTCGGCCTCAGCAAAATGGAAATGGTACTGATCGCTCAAAAGGCTGAGCATACTTTTTCGGGAGTTTTATGCGGAATTATGGACATGTTCGCCAGCATGTTCGGCAAAAAAGACCAGGTAATCAAACTGGATTGCCGCTCCCTGGAATATGATTACAAACCCATCCTTTTGGGTGATTACAGCCTGGTTCTCTTCAATACAAACGTGAAGCATTCTCTGGCTTCCAGCGCATATAATGAACGCCGTCAGCAATGCGAGCAGGGAGTTGCTTGGGTAAGAGACTTTTACCCTCATGTAAATAGTTTACGTGATATTAACTTAGATATGCTGAAAAAGGGTGTTCTACCAAAGGACAAACTTATTTATAAGCGCTGCAAATTTGTCGTTGAAGAAATTCAACGTCTGCAGGTTGCCTGTGTAAACTTAGAGGAAGGAAATATCAAGGAATTGGGAGAAAAATTATTCGCTACACACAAAGGTTTAAGCGAAGATTATGAAGTGAGTTGTATGGAACTGGATTTTCTGATTGACAATGTAAAGAACAATTCTGCAGTTGCCGGAGCCCGCATGATGGGCGGCGGTTTTGGTGGCTGCACCATTAATATTGTGAAGCACCAAAATCTGGATGAGTTGATTGAAAACTTAAGCGGCAAATACCAACTGGAAATGAACAAAGAACTCACTCCTATTATCGTGAATATTGAAGACGGCACTTCGGTCCTGAAATTCAAACCAGGGAAGCCGTCTGATTAATTTGAAATCAATTCTAACCATAAACAACCAATTCTAAACCCTCAAATCAAAGCGTATGGACAACCTTTTACAAACCAGCGATTACCTGGTTTTTTTAGTGTATTTCTTCATCATAGCCGGTTATGGCTGGTGGGTTTACAACAAAAAGAAATCAGCCCAGGCAAGTACTAAAGACTATTTCTTAGCGGAAGGTTCCCTAACCTGGTGGGCCATTGGTGCCTCATTAATTGCTTCCAATATCTCTGCCGAGCAGTTCATCGGCATGAGCGGCGAAGGTTATTTTAGCGGTATTGCCGTTGCCGCTTACGAGTGGATCGCCGCCGTTTCACTCATTATTATTGCCGTTTGGTTCATGCCTGTTTATCTTAAAAATAAGATCTACACCATGCCGCAGTTTTTAAAGGTGAGATACAACGAAACGGTAGCCATCATTATGGCCGTTTTCTGGTTATTCCTTTACATATTTGTCAACTTAACTGCTATTCTCTATTTAGGTTCGCAGGCCATAGGCAGTTTGGCGGGACAACAATATTTCCATTTGATTTTAATCCTGCTGGCCGTTTTTGCTTTGGTTATTGCCCTTGGCGGGATGAAAGTAATTGGTTACACAGATGTGATTCAGGTGGCGGTTTTGATTATCGGTGGCTTTGTGGCGGTATGGCTGGCTCTGCAAAAAGTAGATGAAGTGGTAAACCAGGGAACCAGCGCCATCAACGGTTTCAAAACGTTAATGACCGAGGCGCCAGATCACTTCCACATGATCTTTGATAAACCAACCGCAAGCAGTAACCTAGATTATGTAAATAAATATGTGGCCCTTCCGGGGATAACCATGTATTTCGCAGGACAATGGGTTGCTAACTTAAACTACTGGGGTTGTAATCAGTACATCACGCAACGTGCTTTGGGAGCAGATTTGCAAACCGCCCGTAACGGTATTTTATTTGCCGGATTCTTAAAAGTCTTTATGCC